>NZ_CP042596.1:4500000-4673153 GCF_009914315.1 Granulicella sp. WH15 | reverse complement strand
CGCGTTCGTTCCTTCTCTCAACTTCTAGGGGGAGTCAGTACTGGTGATGCAACTGCAAGGCCGCCGCCCCTAAAAGTGGGAGCTGCGAAAGGGCAAAGAGTTTCCCTGCCCGCCATCGCTGGCCGGTTCGGGATGGTCTCAAAAAGACGCCCGGAGAGTCTGTCCGATCGAGTGAAAACTGATTAGAAAAGCGCAGACAGAAAAAGAATTCAATGGTAAGGCAGAGCGTGAAACATTACCTGATAACACGCGCTGCAACTTACTGAGCGGGTTTGATGGTAGCACGGGGAAGAGGGCAGTTTTCAAGGCTATTTTTCGAAAAAAGAGGGTTGCACCATTCCTTGTGAAAGCCATGTCCCAAAAGAAAAACCGATACTTCTGTGATGCAGACAAGTGACTGAAAAGGGTGTACCCTCGGGTATTTATTTCTGCTTTTCCACGCTGCTGGGGTATACTTGAATCTTGCCGTAACTGCCACGGTGGAGCTTCTGTAACCTCGATCCAATCACTTCTGTAGACCTCGATTGAATCGTCGCTGCCAGCACCGCCACCGAAGGCCCCGGCAGACATTTTGCAATCACGCTTCGCCTTCAATCTTTGAAGGCCGAGTCGAAGATCAAGTCTAGTCAAGTTCAGGAGTCAGTCCCATGCCCAAGCGTACCTTTCAGCCCAACCGCCGCCACCGCGCCAAGACCCACGGCTTTCTTACCCGCATGAAGACCAAGGCCGGCGCTGCCGTTCTGAGCCGCCGCCGCGCCAAGGGTCGTCACAAGATCGCCGTCTCGGCTGGCTACCGCGACTAGTCGATCTCACGCAGAGTCGATTTCAATTTGGGAATACAAAAGGGATGAGGCGGGTTGGCCTCATCCCGGTTCCTTCTTTATCGGCCCTTCTTCGACTCCCCGTTACAAGGTCTTGGTTACAAGATCGTCATTAGATCCCCTTACAACCGATGCCAGACGCGCCCGCCATCTCGAGTGAAGCTCCGGTTTCTCTAGCGGACGCCTGTGCTGCGCTGACCGATCTCTGGTCGCCGCGCGTGGTGGGCCGGGTGAACGACCAGTACATCAAGGTCGTCAAGGTGCAGGGCGAGTTCCCCTGGCACGAGCACGCAGCCGAAGACGAGATGTTCCTGGTGCTGCGCGGTGTGCTGACTATCGGGCGCTCGGCAGACGATGGCGGACCTGTTCGCGTGGGCGCGGGCGAGTTCTTCGTGGTGCCGCGCGGACTCAGGCACAATACCTCCGCTGAGGAAGAGACCTGGCTCGCGCTGATCGAGACCGTGACGACGCAGCACACCGGCGCCGAGCAGACCGCCATGACGCGCTCGATCGCCGAGCAACTCGGCTAAGCTTTCAAATCAATAGATAAGTAGCAGGATGAAGATCAAGACCCCCAACGCGCTGCTTCGCCTGCGGAAACACGCCGACTACCAGCGCGTGTATACGTCCAGCCGCAAACAGTTCTCCAAGCAGATGACCTTCTTCTTCTCGGTGCGGCCCGCGGACCGGCGCAGCGAGACACCGGGCGCGCGCATCGGGCTGACCGTCGGCAAGGTGATGGGCAAGGCGGTGGACCGCAATCGCATCAAGCGGCGGATGCGCGAGTGCATCCGCCATCAGGCCGGGTTGCTGCACGGGCCGGTGGACGTGATCCTGCACCCGCGCCGTTCGATCCTCGAGATGGACTTCGTGAAGCTGGAGCAGGAGGTCGCGTCGGTCTTCCGCACGATCCAGAAGACGCTCGACCGGCAGGCGAAGGCCCCGGCGGCTATGCCCGAGCCATGAAAGCCATTGTGCTGAAGCTGCTCTTCGGCCTCTACAAGCGGGCGTTTTCGCCCATGCTGCATAGCTTTGGCGTCTCGCATTGCATCTATCTTCCTACCTGTTCCGAATATGCCTACGTCGCCATCGACCGCTTCGGTTGGATCAAGGGTACGCGGCTGGCGGTTGCGCGGGTTGCTCGCTGCAATCCTCTGGCGAAGGGTGGATTCGACCCGGTTCCTGATCGTTAGAGACAAAGGCTTTGTCCTGCCGGACGGGCCTCCTGCGCGGAGGGCGGACGTTTACACGCCTTTTTACTGCTTCGCGTGGCCCTCCCTCTGGTGGGGAAGAAGGATTTTCGCTGCCGACCAGCGGGAGGGCCTAAGAAATTAATCTCCCTATACCGCCCCCGAGAACCGCACGAAGTGCCCGTATTCCCGGCAACCGTTTATCATCAATAGTGGCGAACTTCGCCACATCTGTACGAGCTTCAAGCGCACGAGAGACAGGATCCCCGAGTGGCAGAGTTTAAGAACCCGAATCAGCAGGGAAACACCCAAAGCAATAGCTCCCTGCTTGTCGTCATGCTGGTGATGGTGCTTGTGTTTAGCGGCCTGCAGTTCTGGCGTGCCAAACATAACCCGCAGACCGTCTCGCCGAGCGCGGCCTCACAGTCGCAGCCGAACGCGGCGGCAACCCCGTTACCGGCCGCCGTCGCTGGGGCCTCACAGGCCCCGGTCATCCAGGGTACGGCTGAGACCACGACCACTGTCGAGAACGAGTTGTACAAGATCACCTTCTCGAACCGCGGCGCGCAGGTCACCAGCTGGATTCTGAAGCGGTACAAGACCAGCGACGGTCGCCCGCTGGACCTGGTGCACGACCAGGCCTCGACGGCCTACGGCTACCCGCTCTCGCTCTATACCTATGACCCCGGCGTCACGGCCAGCCTGACGAATGCGCTCTACGTGCCCTCGGCCACCGGCAACCTGACCGCGCCGAGCACGCTTACGTTCAAGTTCCAGAACGGCGAGTTCCAGGTCACCAAGATCTTCAGCTTCGACGAGAGCTACGTGCTGCACGCCGATACGCAGGTGCTGCGCAACGGCGCGCCCTTCCGCGCACTGCTCTCCTGGCCCGGCGGCTTCGGCGACCAGGAGAACGCGATGGCCTACATCGGCGCGCAGCTCGATTCGAGCGCCAATGGCCACGAGGAGCACCTGGCTCCCAAGAAGATCGTCGGCGGCAACACGCTGAATGGGCCGTTCGACTGGGCGGGCGTCAGCGATATGTACTTCGCGGCCATCTTCCTGCCCGACAATCCGGAGTCCGCGACTGTGGCCACCTTGCACAACGAGCTGGACGTGGTGAAGGCGGCGCGGCATAACGGCGTAGGCCACGGAGTTCCGGCCAAGAAGGACGCGGGCAAGAGTCTGGTGGTGCCGATCATCGGATCGGCGGTCGGCGATCTTTCCGGCCACACGCAGACGCGGGTCTTCGTCGGCCCCAAGGCCGTAGACGTGCTGAAGAACATCCATGCGGCCAACCCGCAGGTGACCCTGCAGCCGCTGCTCGACTTCGGATTCTTCGGGATTATCGGCAAGTACCTCTTCCTGGCATTGCGGGCCATCCACGAGCACGTCACCCCTAGCTGGGGTTGGTCTATTGTCATCCTGACCGTGCTCATCAACCTGCTGATCCTGCCGCTGCGCATCAAGACCATGCAGTCCGGCCTGAAGATGCAGCGGATTCAGCCGCAGATGGACGCCATCAAGGCCAAGTACAAGAACCTGAAGGTGACCGATCCCAAGCGTAATGAGATGAACGCCGAGATCATGCAGCTCCAGAAGGACAATGGAGTCAACATGTTCGGCGGCTGCATCCCGACGCTGATCCAGATGCCCCTGCTGTTTGCCTTCTTCGGCATGTTGCCCAAGGTGGTGGAGCTGCGGCAGGCGCATTGGTACTGGCTGCCGGACCTCTCGGCTGCCGACCCGTACCATATCCTGCCGATCATCATGGTGGTCTCGCAGTTCCTGGTGCAGTTCTATACGCCTTCTCCGGGCGTAGACCCGCAGCAGCAGCGGATGATGGCGTTCATGATGCCCGCATTTTCGGGCTATATGACGTGGAACTACTCGTCGGGACTGGCGCTGTACTGGTCGGTGGGTAACCTCATCGGCATCGCGCAGCAGGCAGTGATGAACCGTACCTCCATCGGTCGGGAGATGCGTGAGATTGCGGCCAAGCGGGCGCGGCGCAAGGCCGGGGTCGGAACGGGCGGGGCGAAACCGGGCGCGACGAAGACGATCCAGGGCAAGACCGTCAAGCGCTGAGGGAGCTTTAGGAGCTGCTATTAGCGTGGCCTGGCGTCGGATCAGACGCCAGGCTTTTTATTGTCAATAAATTTATAATGTTTCAACATTTTTATTTGAGAATGAGTCTTTTCATCAGGCTGGACGTCTATGTTGGAACAGCTTCTCTTCAGTTAAGACGCATATGCAACATTTTTTTAGAGGGTCGTTTCTCTTTGTAACTCTCCTTGCTGTACGCCTTGGTGATGAATGTCTAAGCTGAATAACCTATCCAATAGGGTAGTGTGCTTTTTAAATCGAGTGATCCGTCAGTCGGGTCTGGGCCTGGAGTTCCAGGTGGAGATTGAACGCCGGTGTGATTGCGGCTGCGGCGAGGATGGCCTGCTGGTGGTGTTTGAGGGGCCGGATACCGACCTGCTGCTGGCCAACCGCAGCGAACTGCTGACTGCGCTGGAGCATGTGACCGCAGCAATGCTTCGGTTGCCTGCGTCTCGTCGGCGGGTGCTGAGTTTCGACGTTGGGAGTCTGCGGGCGGAGCGGGAACAGCGGCTCTACTGCGAGGCGGCGGTTGCAATGAACCTAGTGGAGAGCACGGGGCGAATGTACTCTTTTGCCCCGATGGTCCGCCGGGACCGTCACATCCTGATCCATCAGCTTGAAGATCATGGCCTCCATGCGGAGTCGGTGGGAGTGGGCTGGCATCGCCACGTTGTGGTCTATCCCTCGACGGGGTTGGCCTACGGCGGGGTGGGGAGTTCGCCACCTGCGGAGTCGTCTTCAGGGTTAAGTTCGGGTACGTCCCCGAGTCTGGGGCTTACCTAGAAGAGCCGTCCCACGCGAAGCGTCGCCACCGGCGTTAGGGAGTTTTCGCAGTTGCTATCGTGTGCCCCCATCTTGATCTTTGGAGATGGGGGCACACGACTTACAGCTCAGTGCCCTTGTTCTGGAGCAGGCTCCGGCAGCGTTCGAGGAAGGCCGCCGTCGTGATGCTGCCCTCATCGCCCTTGCCCCGGGTGCGGACGCTGACCGACTCGGTCGCCGCCTCCTTATCGCCGAGGATCAGGATGAACGGCACCTTGCTCACGCCGAATTCGCGGATCTTGGCGTTCATCTTCTCGTTGCGCTCATCCAGCTCCACGCGGATGCCGGCGGCCTCAAGCTGCTGCTTGACCAGCCGCGCATACTCCAGGTGCTTCTCTGAGATGGGCACCAACCCCACCTGCACTGGGGCCAGCCAGAAGGGAAACGCTCCGGCGTAGTGCTCGATGAGGACGCCGAAGAACCGCTCCACCGAGCCGAAGAGCGCGCGGTGGACCATGACCGGCTGGTGCAGCTCGCCGTCCTCGCCCTTGTACGAAAGCTCGAAGCGGGCAGGCAGGTTGAAGTCGAACTGAACCGTCGAGAGCTGCCACATGCGGCCCAACACGTCGACCAGCTTGATATCGATCTTCGGCCCGTAGAACGCGGCCTCGCCGGGGATAGTGCGGAAGGGAATCCCCTTGCGGTCGAGCGCGGTACGGAGCGAGTTGATCGCCTGGTTCCAGTGCTCGGGCGAGCCGGTGTAGTCCTCGGGCTTGCTTGGGTCCCAGGTCGAAAGCTCTACCTTGAACTCGGCGAAGCCGAAGGTGGTCAGGACGCCCTGCGCGAACTCGATGCAGGCTACGACCTCGTCCTCGATCTGTCCGGGCGTGCAGAAGATGTGCGCGTCGTCCTGCGTAAAGCCGCGCACGCGCAGCAACCCGTGCATGGTGCCCGACCGCTCGTACCGGTAGACGTTGCCCAGCTCCGCGTACCGCTGCGGCAGGTCGCGGTAGCTCTTGGGCGTGTTCTTGTAGATAAGGATGTGGCCGGGACAGTTCATCGGCTTCAGCCGGTACTCGGCGTCGTCCAGCTCCATGGGCGGGTACATGTTCTCCGCGTAGAAGCCCTCGTGCCCGGAGATCTTCCATAGCTCGCGCCGCATGATGTGCGGTGTGTAGACCATCTGGTAGCCGCGCCGGATGCACTCGTCGCGCATCCAGTCCTCCATCGTCTTGCGGATCAGACCGCCTTTGGGGTGCCAGAAGATAAGGCCCGCGCCCGCGACCTCTTGGATGGAGAACAGGTCGAGCTGCTTGCCCAGAACGCGGTGGTCGCGCGCCTTGATCTCCTCCAGCCGCGCGAAGTGCGCCTTCAGGTCCTTGTCGTTGAAGAACGCCGTGCCATAGATGCGCTGGAGCTGCTGGTTCTTTTCGTCGCCCAGCCAGTACGCCCCGGCCACCGAGGTAACCTTGAACGCCTTGACCCGGCTCGTGGAGGGAACGTGCGGACCGCGGCAGAAGTCGGTGAAGCCGCCGTTCTTATAAAGGGAAATCTGCTCTCCGGGCTGGGTGAAGCGCTCGATGAAGTGGACCTTCATGAACTCGCCCTGCTCCAGGTAGTCGGCGATACCTTGCTCGCGCGTCTCCTCCTCGCGGACGAACTTCTCATCGCGCGCGACGACCTCGGCCATGCGCGCCTCGATGGCGGCGAGATCCTCCTCGGTAAACGGCACCTCGCGGTAGACGTCGTAGAAGAAGCCGTTGTCGGTGGCGGGACCGTGGCCCAGCTTGGTCTCGGGGAAGAGCTCCAGGATGGCCGTCGCCATGACGTGCGCGGCGGAGTGCCGCACCACCTTCAGCGAGTCCTCATCCTGCTCCTTGAGCAGCCAGAGCGCGACGTCCTCGGTCAGCGGCGTCGTCAGGTCGACGAGCTTCTCTGCGGCGGGATCGCCCGCGCCGTACATGGAGCCTTCCGACTCCTCGGTGTCTTCGGGCGTATCGTCCGCGCCGCCCTCGGACTGGTTGATATCCAGCCCGGCCAGCGGCTTGATGCGGGCAACGACCACGGTCGCCGCCAGTCGGGGCGAGATCGCCGTGGCGATGTCGAATGGGGTGGTGCCCTGGGGGACTTCGCGAATGGAGCCGTCGGGTAGCTGGACCCGGATTGTCGATACGCCTTGCTCTGCTGTCACTGAGATTGCCTGCTCACTCATATTTGTCTGCCAACTGACAGCATATTTTGTTCGCCGCCGTTCTGCATCTTCTTGCCCCAGGCAACCTGTTCCCCCATTGGTGGTAGGGCGTCCATGCCGCCGATTCATCGAACGCAGCATCAGAGGGTGTAGGCTGAACAAAAGTAACGTTACATATGTACCGCACTATTCCTTCTTACCCGTAGAGCGAAAGGATTCCCCCATGCAGGTTCTATGCCAGAAGTCCAACTCCTCCGAAGGCGCAGATAAGATCTCCTGCAGCATCTGTGGGCAGGCGTTCCAGATCTTCTGGGAGCGTAGCTCGCAGACTGAGCGTGCGGCGCAGATGGAGACCGTGATGGCGGCGATCGCCGAGCACCACCAGGGCAACGACTCGCACCGTGCGCACCCGCACACGGGATTCCTGGTCCCGGGCTGGTCAGGGCTCACCAAGTTTTCGGCGGCGGCCCTGCTGGGCGGCGCACAGTCCTGGTCTATCTAGAGCGATTGTAAAAACACGCGCAGCGTCCAAAACCACACGAAGTGCCGCCCGCCCGGCGTTAGGACGCTGTTGCTGTTGCTTGTTCTTTTGGTTGTCATTCAGGAGCGAAGCGGAGGAATCTGCTTCTGCGGCAGGTCCGGGCTTTAGCCTGAGAAATGCTCCCTACCCCCAGCGCATCCGCGACCTCTCGGTATTTCAAGAGTTCTTCATCATCTCTCTGCATCCTCCTGCGGCGGGTTCCATCTATAGTAAGTAAAGCGATCGGTGTTTGAACACCGATGTGCGCAAGACCAACTCCAAGGAGATCTTTCAATGCCCACACTGCTCAAAATCGACGCCAGCCCCCGCGGCGATTACTCCGTATCTCGCAATCTCACCACGATCTTTACCGAAGAGTGGACCAAGAACTACTCCGGCACGGTGGTCGAGCGCGACCTCTTCAAGACCGACCTGCCCTTCGTCGACGTGCCCTGGATGATGGGTGCCTACACCCCGGCCGAGCAGCACTCCCCCGAGATCCAGAAGACTATCAAGATCTCGAACGACCTGGTCGATGAGCTTCTGGCAGCCGACCACATCGTGCTCGGCACGCCCATGTACAACTTTGCCACTCCGGCGATCACCAAGGCCTATATCGACCACATCGTCCGCGTGGGCCGCACCTTCTCCACCTCGTACGAGGGTCTGGCCAAGGGCAAGAAGCTGACGATCATCATCGCCAGCGGTGGTGTCTACACGCCCGGCGCACATATGGAGGCGTACAACGCCGAGTCCGGCTACCTGAAGCAGATCTTCGGCTTCATCGGCATCACGGACGTGAACATCGTCCTCGCAGGTGGCAGCAACGCCCTGAACACGGGCGAGAAGACGCTGCCCCAGGTAGTTGAAGAGCACAAGGCCGCCGTAGTCGAAGCAGCCAAGTAAACTAACCGCTAAAGAAACAACACCCCTTCTCCGCAATGTCTGTGCGGAGGAGGGGTGTTGTTTTTGCAAAGCAACAGCAACCACGCCCACGCGCCGGGACACATCGTGCTGTTTTGGACGCTTCGCGTGTTTCTCGTAGCACTCCCAACCTGCGATCCTCAACACCCCATAAAATAGCTCCTATGGATTACGCCGCAGCGGTCGCTCACCTGTATGCTCTGGGCCAGGAGCTAGCTCCCCCAACGGACCCGTCGGCACCGCGCCGCAAGTTCGATCTCGCCACCATGCGCGTGCTCATGCGCGCCCTGGGCGACCCCCAGAACCTCGTCCCGTCAGTACTGATCGCAGGCACCAATGGCAAGGGTTCCACCGCCTCTACCCTTGCCTCGATCCTGACCGCCGCAGGCTACCGCACGGGCCTCTACACCAGCCCGCACCTGATCCGTGTCAACGAGCGTATCCAACTGGCGCAGCCCACCCTGCCTGGCGAGTACGGCTCCGCCAGCGCCGTCGGCTCCGAGGGAGAACTGAAGCTGCATCCCATCCCCGACGACGACTTCGGTCGCATCTACAGCCGTGTCTGGTCCACCGCCGAGACCCTCGTCCGCGACGGCCAGCTCCCCCACACGCCGAGCTTCTTCGAGGTGGTCACGGCGCTGGCCTACACCTGGTTCGCCGACCGCCAGGCCGACATCATGGTGCTTGAAGTGGGCCTCGGAGGCCGTCTGGACGCGACCAACATCGTCGAGCCGCTGCTCTCGATCATCACCGACATCGCGCTCGACCACCAGGACTACCTTGGCGACACCATCGCGCTCATCACCGCGGAAAAATGCGGTATCCTGCGCCAGAACGGAACCCTTATCACCCTGCCGCAGCACCCCGAGGCCAACCAGGCCATCGGCGAAGCGGCGATGGCGCTGAACGTCCACGGCGTCAGCGCGGCGGCCTACATTCCGCCACCCTCCCGTGACGGCTCGCTGCCGGAGACGACGGATCTGCTCCCCAGAAACCTCTACACCCTCAGACTCGAAGACGGCTCAGGGACCATCCTCGTAGACTCACCGCTGGCCGGACAGCATCAGCAAAGAAACATCGCACTGGCCCTGTCGGCAGCTCTCGAATTACGCAACAAAAACAGTTACAAAATCACAAACACCGCTCTGGAGCAGGGGATTCACAACACGAGCTGGCCGGGAAGGCTGGAGCGGATCGGCGAGAACCTGCTGCTCGACGTAGCCCACAACCCCGCCGGAGCCTGGACCCTCAGAGCCGCCATCGCGGCGCTACCGGAGGATCGTCCGCGCACCCTGCTCTTCTCCTGCCTGAAGGATAAAAACCTGAAGGAGATTTCGCGGATACTGTTTCCGCTCTTCGATTCCAGCCCCGACGGCGACCCGCTGCGGCGGCACGACCACATCGTGCTGGCCCCGGTTCCCAGCCCCCGCGCGGCCTCGGTGGACGACCTGCTGGGTGCGGCCCATGCCCTGGGGATTCCGGCTCACGCCGCTCCCCACCCGGAGGCAGCGCTGGCGCAGGCCCGGCAGATTACGCCGGAGGGCGGCCTGATTATCGCCACCGGCTCAATCTTTCTAGTGGGCGAGTTGCGCGGCCTGCTGCTGCACCCGCACACGGAGCCGGTAGAGGTCGCCGCCGAATGAGCCTTCCGGCATCTGCTCCAGCGCGGACGCCGCTGCGTTGGCTCACCTACCTGTTGCTGATGCCTCTGGTCGCGTTGGCGACCACCTTCTTTGGTTGCATCTCCCTGGTGGCCGGGCTATGGGATAAGTCCGGCAGGCAGCAGCACGCCATCGCGCGGGCCTGGGCCGCTGTGTTGCTGCAAATCGCTCTCTCCCCGGTAAAGCGGGTAGGGTTTGAGAACCTGCCGCGTAAGACAGCGGTATACGCCTCGAACCATCTGAGCTACTACGACACGCCGGTTCTCTTCGCGAAGCTGCCATTTCAGTTCCGAATCCTCGCGAAGCAATCGCTCTGGACGATCCCCTTCGTCGGCTGGTACTTGAACCGCTCCGGCCAGGTGCCGATCGACGCAAAATCGAACCGTTCGGCGATTGCAGGGCTTCTGCGCGGCGTCAAAACATTGCAGGCGGGGCTTCCGCTGGTGCTGTTTCCCGAGGGGGGACGTACGGAGACCGGGCTTCTAGGAGAGTTCCAGTCCGGAGCAGCCTTCATGGCCATCAAGGCGCAGGTGCCAATCGTACCGCTGGCGTTGATTGGAACCTACGAGCTGCTGCCGATGCACACCTACCACCTGATGCCACGACCGCTGAAGATCGTGATGGGCGAGCCAATCTCCACCGTGGGGCTGACCACCAAGGACGCCGACGCATTGACGGCCCGAGTCTTCGCGGCAATCACCGCACTCTACGAGAAGAATCGCTAAAAAGGCTTGTCCTAGCAGGCGGGTCCGCTATGCGCGGGGCGGGCGTTCACACGCCTTTTTAAAGCTTCGCGAGGCCCTCCCCTTGGTCGGAATTGAGATTCTCGCTGCCGACCAACGGGAGGCCCCATGCAGATAATCCCTGCCATACCGCCCTGAGAACGGTACGAAGTACCCCTGCTAGGATTTATAGGCTATGTCTATCAAGCCTCGTATCGCGATTCCCGTGCCTACCAGCTTTAACCACGACTATAACCAGCGGAGCTGGCCGCAGTACGCGGCGGCGGTGGAGCGTTCGGGTGGCGAACCCGTGAAGTTTGCGCTGGACCTAACGCCTCGGGCCATCGCCGACCTGGCAAATAGCTGCCAGGGAGTCCTGCTGCCGGGCAGTCCGGCGGATGTAAACCCGCAAAAGTACGGGCAGGAGCCGATAGAAGCGACGGCGGCTGCGGATCTTCCCCGTGAGAACGTCGACGAACTGCTCCTACAGGACGCGCACAACCTCTACAAGCCGATCCTTACGATCTGCTTCGGAACCCAGATGCTGAACGTCTGGCGCTCCGGCACTCTGGTGCAGGACCTGACGGTGATGCCGGTAAACCACGCGGCGAGCAAGGTCGCCGTGGCTCACAGCGCGGCGGTGCTACCGGAGTCGCTGTTGGGGCATATCCTAACCGCTGAGAGCGCTTCCAGGGCAGAAGCGCCGGAGCAGGATTCCTTCCTGCGTCTGCCAATCAACTCTTCGCACCACCAAGCCGTCGGAATTCCCGGAGACGGGCTGAAGGTTGTGGCCCGGTGCCCGCAGGATGCGGTGGTGGAGGCCATTGAGGGTGGGCAGGGCAGCGGTTCGGCCCACTTTGTGCTGGGGCTACAGTGGCACCCGGAGCGCAGCTACGACATCAGCCCCTCCTCCAAGGCGATCTTCGACCGCTTTGTCGAGTCGGCCCGGCTCTGGGCACCGCGTCCTATCCACACGTCGGTGGCCTAAGACGGCTATGGCGACCCTGACCTTGAACGAGATTGCCGCAATTCTGGCACCTTATGCAGAGACCACGCCCGCATTGGTGGAAAAACTCTCCGTATATCTGGATCTTCTGGTGAAGTGGAACGGCAAGACCAACCTGACGGCAATCCGGGACCCCCGCCAGATGGTGCAGCGACACTTTGGGGAGTCTCTTTTTGCAGCGAAGCATCTTCCGGCGTGCAAAACTCTGCTGGATTTTGGCTCAGGGGCTGGATTTCCGGGGATTCCCATGCAGTTAGTGCACCCAGAGGTTCAGGTGACACTGGGTGAGTCGCAGAACAAGAAAGCAGCGTTTCTGCGGGAGGCGGTGCGGACGTTGGGGCTTTCGACCGAGGTGTGGGCGGCGAGGGTGGATACTATGCCGGTTTCAAGACAGTTTGACGTGGTAGCTCTGAGGGCAGTGGATAACCCGGAGCTGGCACTGGCAGAGGCTTTGGTCCGGGTTGCGGCGGGCGGCTCGGTGGTTCAGCTTACGACAGGTGTTGGTTCGGGGAGAGGGAAGACGTTTCCCCTCCCAGGGAGCGATTCCGGAGCAGTGGAAGTGGTTTTGGCGTAGTTTTGTTCCACGTGGAACAGGTGGAATATGCGGAAATCAATGTTCCACGTGGAACAGCCGGTTATCCGAGAATCTGACGCATTGCTCTGAAGACCCAGGAAGATAGCACGGCATTTGCCAGCAAGCCTGCGGGGAAGTACCCTTAGCAGACCGGATTATGTCGAACGATCAAGTAAAAAACACACAAGAGAAGACCGCCCAAAGCAAGGTAATCGCCGTCGTTAACCAAAAGGGCGGCGTAGGCAAGACAACCACGGCTATCAACCTGGCGGCAGCTCTGGCAGCCGAAGGCCTGAAGATCCTGTTGATAGACGTCGATCCCCAGGCCAACACGACGGGTGGGCTGGGCGTGGCCCGGCAGAAGGACAGCGAGGAGCAGAGGCTCTCTATTTATGACGCCATTCTTGGCGCGAACACGCTGGCCGAAGCGGCTATGGAGACGCGGGTCCCCAACCTGACGCTGGTTCCCGGCAGCAAGAACCTGATCGGGGCCAATCTGGAGCTGGTTCAGCAGAAGCGACGGGAGTTTCGTCTGCGGGAAGCGCTTGAGCCGGTACGGAATGAGTATGCGTTTACGATTCTGGACTGCCCGCCAGCGCTGGACCTGCTGACTCTGAACTCCCTGGTGGCCTCGGATGGGCTGCTGGTGCCGTTGCAGGCCGAGTACTTCGCGTTGGAAGGAATCTCAGAGCTGATGGGGACACTGGACCGGGTGGTCCATGCGTTCAATCCGAAGCTGGCTCTCGAAGGCGTGCTGTTGACGATGTACGACGATCGCACCAACCTCTCGCAGCAGGTGACGGAGAACCTGAAGAGCTTCTTCGGGGATAAGCTCTTTGCCACGACGATTCCGCGGAATATCCGGCTGGCTGAGGCTCCGAGCCACGGCTTGCCGGTGTCGATGTACGATCCGAAGTCTCGGGGAGCGGATGCGTATCGCGATCTGGCGTTGGAGCTGCTGCGTAATAACAAGGTGATATCACCGGCGCAGAAGCTGCGGGATGAGCACGCAGCCGAGATGGAGCGTCTGGTGGCGGAGCGGGCGGTTGAGGCGGCTAAGAAAAAGAAGAAGCGGTGGCCGTTCAGCGCGGACGACCCAATCCGCGTGGTGCCGTAGCCGGAAGTGGTGGTTTAGGACTTTTCTGATGCTTTGGCAGTAGGCTCTGCTGGGTTGGTTTGGCTGAAAGATCTTTAGCGATAGGACGATTGCACTTATGACGAACCAGAATGATTCGAAGCGGCGTGCGTTGGGCAAGGGGCTGGAGTCCCTGTTGCCGGCACGCCAGCCTGCTCCGCCGGTGGCGGCTCCCGAGGTCAATGGCAAACCGCTGGAGATTCCGGTAGGCGAGATCGACCGGAACCCGTTTCAGACGCGGACCAGCTTCGATGAGAGCAAGCTGATCGAGCTGGCGCAGTCGATTGCGGCTACAGGCGTGGTGCAGCCCATCGTGGTGAGGCCGCTGCCGAGCGGGCGTTACCAGCTCATTATGGGAGAGCGCCGCTGGCTGGCCTCGAAGCAGGCAGGCAAGGCGACGATTCCGGCGATTCTGCGCACGGTCTCGGATGAGCAGGCGATGGAGATGACCATCGTCGAGAACCTGCAACGCGCGGACCTGAATCCGATGGAGCAGGCGCGGGCGTATCAGCGGCTCCAGAGCGACTTCAAGATGACGCAGGAGCAGATGGCTGTACGGACCGGCAAGGAACGGGCCAGCGTGGCGAACTTTCTGCGGTTACTGCGGCTGCCGGAGTCGGTGCAGGGCAGGGTGGAGTCGGGCGAGCTGAGCTTTGGGCACGCCCGGACGCTGCTGGCCCTCGGATCGGCAGAGGCAATTGTGGCGGCTACTCAGAAGGTGATGGCGCTGTCCATGTCGGTACGGCAGACTGAGACGTATGTGCAAGGGCTGCTGAACCCGGAGTCGAAACCCGGCAAGGTAGAGAAGATTGAGGCCGCGCAGGACCCGAATGTACACGAGGCCCAGAACCGGTTGCAGAGAGCCTTGGGACTGCGGGTGCGGATCGAAGACACAAAGGGCAAGGGCCGGGTAATTATCGAGTACTCGCGGTTGGAAGATTTCGATGCCATTATGGCTGCGGTGGTGGGCGAAGGTTGATTTGTAACTGTTTTAGTTCTGTATTAGGTGAGAGATGAAGGCTTCTGCGTTTGAGTTTCGGATTCGCTATCTGCTGCACCTGGTGATCTATGGGTTGGGCTTTACGGCGCCGTGGAACCACTGGCTACACCTGGACCCGCCGGGGCCGAACGCGCATGTATGGGGGATCCTGGCGGCGACGATGCCAAAGGCGGGGATCGGCAGTATTGGCAGCGCGTTCGATGTCCTGCTGGGGCTGGGGATCGCGTTTGCGCTGCTGGGAGCCGGGTTGCGTACGTGGGGCGCGGCTTATCTAGGCACGGATGTGGTGAAGGACGGTGCGATGCATCCGGGCGACGAGTCCAGCGTAATCGCAGACGGGCCGTTCCGGCATCTACGGAACCCGCTGTATGTCGGGACGTTTATGCATACGTTCGCGCTGGCGCTGCTGATGCCCGTGAGTGGGGCGATCTTTACGATTGTGATGATCGGGCTGCTCCAGATGAGGCTGATCCTGGGGGAAGAGGCGTTTCTTTCGGAGAAGCTGGGGCCTGCATACGTGGCATATTGTGGGTTGGTGCCGCGGGTGTGGCCGGTGGTGAAGGCGCGGGTGATGGGTTCTGGCAAGCGGCCGCGGTGGGGGCAGGCGTTTGTGGGGGAGATTTATATGTGGGGTGTGGCAGCTTCATTTGCTGCGGTAGGGTGGCGGTATAACGCTTCGTTGCTGTGGCAGGGAGTGATTGTATCGTTGGGGGTCTCGTTGGTGGCAAGGGCATTGCTGCCCAAGCAGGCTTCATAGCTACCTTTGCTGTCCTTGCCCGGATACCAGGCTAGGGTCTCGCCCTCGCTTGGTAGAGAACACGCCTTCGGCGTTTTCTAGGGGGGGCAAAGGGAGGGAGATAAAACACAGCAGGGACTGCCGTTAGGCAGTCCCTGCTGTGTTTTGCACATATGTAACTGTTTTGGTTGCTAGTTACTTCTTGGGGGGAGCGATGGTGTCCTTAGCGACCTTGGCGACGCGGAACTTGACCACGGTCTTGGCCTTGATCTTGATGGTCTCGCCGGTCTGGGGGTTGCGGCCCAGGCGAGCCTTGCGCTCCGCCTTGACGAGCTTGCCGATGCCAGGGATGGTGAACTCGCCGTTCTTCTTGGTTTCCTTGACGGCGGTCTCTGCCAGCAGCTCGAGGAAGGCCGAGGTCTGCTTGTTGGTGAGTTCCATCTTTTCGGCCAGTGCGCGAACGAGTGCTGTCTTGGTCATTCCCTTTGCCATTTGTGTTGCTCCTTCAGTGTTCGAGATGTGCTTCAGTTGTTCTGAAGCGGGTGAGGCGCGTCCTGGACCCTTTGCCGACTTCGCGCTACGCGAAATCTCCTGTATTCATAGGGGTCCGGCGAACCGTACCGCAATCCACCTTCGTCTCTTCGGAACCCTTTGTCAACCGGTTTTCTCGGGTTTCCACAGGTTTTTCCGGGTTTTGTGCCATTTTTCGCTCAAAATGGCCAAATTTTAGGGGAATTTTAGCTTTTTGGCCTCTCTTTTCGCCTAAAAGAGAGGGGCTTTGGGGCGAGAGGCCAGGGGCCGATTGAGGAAGGAAACCATGGGCGCGGCCAGGCGAAAGTGCTCCACGATATCGCGAGCAAGAGTAGGTTCGAGGGCACGGGCGGCGGGCAGAACAGCGATGACGCCCCATTGCCGCTGGACGAGGAGGTCCATAGCGGGGTGATCGGCGGGATAGCCTTTGGGGCCGCGGGCCATGGGGTTGCCGTCGAAGACCTGCATGGAGGCCTTCAGCTTCTTCGAGGCCATGATCTTGCGGTACTCGGCATGATGCTCTGCCAGGTGGCTGCGGATGGCGAGCAACTGCTCGCGCTCGGGCATGTAGACACCGGCGGCGATGTGGATCTCGTTGGCGTCGAGGTGGAAGTAGAAGCCGCCGCCGGAGGTCTTCTCGAGCCCCTGGCGTGCCCACCAGGCGGAGACGTGGGTCTTGTACGGGGCTTTGTTCTTGCTGAAGCGTATGTCGCGGTAGATGCGCATCATTACCTTTGGAGCGGGGCGCACGTGCTCGGGCGAGAACCTGGCGAGCCCGGCGTTGACCTCGTCGATGAGGGCGAGCAGCGGGGCTTTTAGTTCGGCTTCGTAGATGGGCTTGCGCTCGTCGAACCAGATTCGGTCGTTGTTGCGCTTGAGTCCGCGGAGGAACTTGAGGGCGGCTTCGGAGAAGTGAACGGGCTGGACTGGCATGGAGTTATCGTATCGCTGTGATGCGGCTGTTGTATGCTGGCCGTTCCGGTGTCGGTGGTGAGATGTCCCGCATGGGTAGGATCAGGTAAGAAGAGGGAGCGATGAGCGTGTCTATTGTCTTTATCCTTTTTGTGGCTGCGGCGATCTTCTGCCTGGTGCTGGTGCTCAAGACGTTGTTCACCGTGCGTACGGCGAGCGCGGGGATCGTGGAACGATTTGGCAAGTTCCATCGCATTCTGCGACCGGGGCTGCATGTACTGCTGCCGTTCGCGGAGCAGGCTTACATCGTCGATCTTCAGGTGAAGCAGGCGCAGTTCTCGGTGGAGACGAAGACGCGGGATAACGTCTTCGTACAGATTCCCGTGAGCGTGCAGTACCAGGTGCTGGACGATAAGATCTACGACGCGTTCTATCGGCTGTCTTCGCCGCAGAAACAGATCGAATCGTTTGTATTCAACTCGATCCTGGGGCATGTGCCGAAGCTGACGCTGGATGAGACGTTCGAGCAGCAGTCGGGGATCTCGGTGGCAGTGAAGGTGGAGCTGGACCAGATCATGAGCGGATTCGGGTTCAATATCCTGACGGCTCTGGTGACCGACATCGTGCCGGACGTGAAGGTGAAGGCGGCGATGAACGACATCAACGCGGCACAGCGGTCGCAGGTGGCGGCGCAGGCGCGGGGCGAGGCGGAGAAGATCCTGAAGGTGAAGCAGGCTGAGGCCGAGGCCGAGAGCAAGGCGCTGCAGGGCAAGGGAATCGCCTCGGAGCGGCAGGCCATCATCGACGGGTTGAGCGCGTCGATTGAGCACTTTCAACAGGGCGTGCCGGGGGCCACGAGCGAGGATGTGATGGCGCTGGTGCTGCTGACACAGTACTTCGACACGCTGCGCGATATCGGGACGAGGGGCGGGACGAACACGATCTTTCTTCCGAATAATCCGGGTGCGGCCAATGACTTTCAGACGCAGATACTGGCTGGGCTGCGCGGAGGAATGTCTCAGGGCGGCGGTGAAGCAGGTGTGTCGCGGCGGCCGCCTCCGCCGGTTGAGCCGGAGGGGTAAGCTGGGAGTAGATTACCCAGCTCAGAAGGAGCCTCCACGGATGAATCGGATGAGATCGATCATCGCTGCTGCTGCCCTGTTGTTTGCCGCTTTGCCTGCCTCCACGCCTCTGCACGCGCAGACGGCCGAGAAGCCCTGGCCGATCAAGGTTGTGGTGGTGACGACCTTTGAGCCGGGTGAGGATACCGGGGATGCGCCGGGCGAGTTTCAGAACTGGGTGGAGCGCGAGCCGCTGGCGGGGACGCTGGCGTTTCCCGGTGGCGTGCATCCGATCCGCTACAACGCAACACACGATGTGCTGGGCATCGTGACCGGCATGACGCTGGTGAACGCCACAGCGTCGGTGATGGCGCTGGGCGTGGACCCGCGCTTCGACCTGACCCACGCCTACTGGCTGGTGGATGGGATCGCCGGCGTCGACCCGGCGGATGGCACCGTGGGGACGGCGGCCTGGGCGAGCTATGTGGTCGGTGATGTCTCGCGGTCTATCGACTCGCGCGAGGCACCGGCGAGCTGGGGATACGGTCTGTTTCCAGTTGGCTCGACGGCTCCGAATGTGTATCCGGCCCATGTCTCGGTGGAGAACAACTACGAACTGAACGCTGGGCTGGCACGCTGGGCTTACGAGCTGACGCGGGGGATGAAGCTGCCGGATAACGCGGCGATGGCGGCCAATCGCGCGGCGTGGAAAGAGTATGCACTGGCCTCGCAACCACCGTCGGTAGTGCTGGGCGACAGCTACGCCAGCGATACCTACTGGCACGGCGCGGTGTTGACGCAGGCCGCGAACGACTGGGTGAGCCTGTGGACGAAGGGCAAGGGCAACTTCGTGATGACCAACATGGAGGATTCGGGCGTAGCCGAGGCGCTACGGCGGCTGGACCGCATGAAGCGCGCGGACTATAGCCGGTTGATGGTGCTGCGGGTGGGGTCGAACTTCAGCCGGCAGGCCACCGGTAAGACGGCGCTCGAGAGCGTGACGACGCCGTATCTGCGTTCGACGGCGTTCGAGGTCTCGTGGGTGGTGGGAAGCCGTGTGGTGCATGAGCTGCAAGGGAACTGGGCCAGGTACGAGGGGCAGGCTCCGGCTGCGCGGTAAGCTTACGAAGGATGCTTGAGGACCAGGACACAATCGTTGCCGTATCGACTCCGCCGGGGCGCGGCGGCATCGGCGTGGTGCGGGTGTCGGGCGCGCGGGCGCGGGAGGTAGTCGCGCCGATGCTGCGGCTGCGGCATCCGCTGGCTGCTGGCCGCGTGCGCTTCGGCGCGGTGCTCGACGCAGAGGGCGAGGTGCTGGACGAGGTGGTGGTGACCTGGTTTGTGGCCCCGCACTCGTATACATCCGAAGATGTTATCGAGATCGCGTGCCACGGTTCGCCGGTGCTGCTGGACTGGGTGCTGCGCGGGTGCATCGGCAACGGCGCGCGATTAGCCGAGCCGGGAGAGTTTACACGGAGGGCGTTTCTCTCCGGGCGGCTGGACCTGACGCAGGCCGAGGCGGTGGACGATCTGGTCCAGTCTTCGACGCTGGAGCAGGCGCGGCTGGCGGCGCGGCAGATGGGCGGGGCGTTGAGCCGTAGCGTTGCACCGATGAAGCAGCGGCTGGTGGAGCTGATCGCGACGCTCGAGGCCGGGATCGACTTCGCCGAGGACGATATCGATCTAATGCCTCAGGCGGAGATCGTGCAGCGTATCGGCGAGGTAGAGGCCGAGACGGCACGGCTGGCGGGGACGTTCGCCTACGGTCGGGTGCTACGCGAGGGCTTCACGCTGGCGATTGTGGGACGGCCCAACGCGGGCAAGTCGTCGCTCTTCAACCGGCTGCTGGAGCGCGAGCGGGCCATCGTGACTGCGGCTCCGGGGACGACGCGCGACCCCATCAGCGAGCGGCTTTCGCTGAATGGGATTCCGGTGGAACTGATCGACACGGCGGGGCTGCGGGACGCGCCGCAGGGGATCGAGGGAGAGGCCGAGTCGCAGGGGATCGCACGCACGCGGACCCTGATGGCCGAGGCCGACGTGGTGCTGTTAGTACTGGATGCCAGCCGATATGGAGCGGTCGAAGCTCTCGATGCGGAGGATGCCGCGATCCTTGCCGAGCTTGAGGGCCGCAACGCCGTTGTGGCGTGGAACAAGAGCGATCTGGTTGAGGGTCTCGCGGCTGTGAATGGAGTGGCTACCTCCGCTCTCACTGGGGAGGGGATCGACGAACTGCGGCGAGCGATTGTGGCAAGGCTGGCGGCTCCGGTGGGGGAATCGGCGCTGGTAACCAGCGTGCGCCAGCACACGGCACTGACGGCTGCCCTGGCTGCCCTGCGCGCCGCTGAAGCTGCGGTGACGCAGCAGACCCCGCACGAGATGCTGCTGCTCGATCTCTACGCCACGCTCCAGGCGCTCGATACGCTCACAGGCGCGACGACCACGGACGATGTGCTGGCGCTGATCTTCTCTACCTTCTGCATCGGCAAGTAAGATCGCTTCCACGCACTTCCCGACAAGTTTCAACGGTTCAAAATAGTCAATAAAATAGCCTGTTTAGTACTAGGCCCTATGCCTAACAGGTAGATGTGTTCCGGTTCTACGGCCTTCAGGAAGCCGTTGCCCGAGTAGCCGAAGCTCCTGATCGGGCGGCTACTCTTCTTCCTTTGCCCTTTCGTCCCAGGGCTGTTTCTTCGAAATCCTGTACGACTAGAAAGCGAAACCCTGTACTTCCTTCTATGGTCTCGGCCAGGCAGCTTTGCTGCGGCTAAAGAACTTATCAACGTGTTCCTGGTCGCATAAGTGTGAACTCCATGAGCGACGAGTTGTGGTAGATGATGCTGTATAAGCCTCGCAGGTGCTGCTCTTCGAAATGGACCTCGCGCATGAGGAGAAGTGGGAAGCCAACTTTTACATGCAGCAGCTCTGCGTGTTCTTCACAGGCTGCGACTGCCGCTAAAGCCGATTCGCTGGACACGAGTTTGCGGTGAAGCTTCGTGGCCATGAATGTATAGATGGAGCCGCCATCAAAGGTCTGGATGAGGGGTAGCTTGCATGCAGCGTCGTCATTGAGAGCGATATAGTCGTAGGCTACTGCCAGAGGCCTGGCCCCGATGAGTCGGCGGCGAAAGGTTTCAGCTACGGGAGCGCCCTCGGAGATGTCCAGTGCTCTCGCGATCTCGATGGTGGCATTGGTTTGGCGAATCTTCAAGCCATCGACGCGGGATTCCCCTCCGCTTTCGCGAATGAGGGTGGACATGGAGTGCATGGTATCGAGTGGACTACTCAGATGGACCGGGGGCTCAGATACGAAGGTGCCCGCGCCGTGGCGAATCGTCAGTAGACCTTCGCGGGTAAGAAGCTTCGTTGCCTCTCGCAATGTCTGGCGACTGACACCAAGCTCGCGCGCGAACTCGATCTCACCTCTGAGCTGAATCCCTCGTTGCAATTTACCTGCATTGACCTGTTCCCGGATGGCATTGGCGACGCGCGTCGTGAGATTTTCACGAGGCACTCCATTCCAGATGCGATCGCTTAGGACGTTAGTGGCCCGTTCCCTTCCGTCCTCGTTTGCCATGATTTTTCATTATGCCAGAGGTTTGGGAGGAGATGTGCTGAGAGGTAAGAGGTCAGACGTCTGCCATCTTTTAACCGTGCGCTCATCTTTTATTCTCGCGAGGTTTATCTGGCCTGCCTAACTTCGACTCCAGACCACTAGGAAAAGAGTTCATGATTCGACTTCGGCTTCTTCGCTCCTGCTTGCTCTTCGTGATTCCAGCACTTCTTCCGCCACCCTCTGCATTTGCTTGGGGAGTGGATGGACATCGCATGATTAACCGGCTGGCTTGCTCTACGCTGCCGACCGATGTGCCTGCGTTCCTCCGCAGTACGCAAGCGATGAGTGCGATGAGCTACTACGCGCCCATGCCCGATCACTGGCGCGGAGTTCTGGAGCCGGAACTTACGGCTGCTACCGCGCCCGAGCACTACATACAACTCGAGACCGTCGACAAGGTCCTGACTCAGTTACCGCGCAAGCGTTATGACTATGTGCGCGCGCTGGCGTTATCGCAGGCATCGCACCCCGACATGGTCATTACGGCGGAGAAGGTGGGGATGCAGCCATACCAGGCCGATGAGGTGTGGGAGCGACTGAAGGTTGCGATGCGCGACTACCGTGCGATGACGTCAGGCAAAGAAGATACGCGTGCGCTCGAAGCAGAGATCGTATTTCTGGCGGGATGGCTTGGACATTATGTCGGCGACGGATCGATGCCTCTGCATACCTCGGATAAGCCGAATGGATGGAACGGTCCAAATCCGAATGAATATACGACCGAGCATAAGATTCACGGACTCTTCGAGAGCGAGTTTGTCCATAACAACATTCAGGAAGCGGATGTCGCTCCCCTGGTCGTGAAGCAGCCGGCGGCAGTTGGAGATGTCTTCAATCAGTATGTGGACTATCTCAGGCACTCACACACATTGGTTGAGGATACCTATCGACTAGAGAAGGCCGGAGCCTTCAACGGTGAGGGGACGGCTGAAGGAAAGAAATTCGCTTCGCAGCAACTGGCGGCCGCGGCAACTGAGTTGAGAGACCTGATTTATACAGCGTGGCTGCAATCGGCTGAACCGGTCCCGCCACGGGTGACGGAACGAGCTGCAGCACGCTGAAGCAGTTTCCGCTTCGCCTGCGGTTCTAACCTCGCGTTGCCGCATGGGAGCCTGCAAATATCTCGTGCGGCAACGCCGGTAAATGCAGCTCAACCTATTGAATTTGCAGCGGAGCCATGAGGGTATGAATTTCCTCTGTTGCAAGGGGTCCGTTGCGAGGGCACGCTTTGCTCGGCGTGTCGAAACAGGGCGTTCCGAATACAGCGGTTCACTGATGGGAGCGTCAGAACCTCAATTTTCAAAGCGACGTTATGGCACAGCGTCATGTTTTGAATCTCAATACCCACCATAAAAAGCAGCTTCACTATCGAAGCAGAGGTTGAAGAAAAATGCGAAAGCTTTCATCGCTTGTCCTCTCTGGATGTTCTATTTTCGTGGCGGCTACTTCATTTGCGCAATCCAGTACACAAGGAGCTATCGGCGGAACGGTGTTCGACACAACGAACTCCGCGGTGCCGAAGGCCGCTATTACGATCCATAACAACGGTACGAATGCCGAAGTGAAGCTTACGACGGATGACAGCGGCTTTTTCAAAGCTCCACTTCTTGAGCCGGGCATCTATGTCGTGACTGTAGGAGCATCGGGATTCAGCAGCTATCGCGACCAGGTAACGGTGCAGGTTGGACAGTTGACCAACATCATCCCTCACCTGATTGCAGGCGGCGCCAGTGAGAGTGTTGAGGTGTCGGCAGACGTCCCTGTGCTGAACTTCGAGTCGCCTGATTTCTCTTCGAATATCAATCAAAAGGCTCTTGAAGATATCCCCGTAAACAACCGGCGCTGGTCGGCACTGGCGCTTCTTACGCCGGGTGTGACTGTGGATTCTAGCGGCTTCGGTTTAATCAGTGTGCGTGGTATCAGCACGATTCTAAATAACATTGAGATTGACGGCGCGGATGATAACCAGGCCTACTTCGCCGAAGAACGCGGACGGACGCGCGAGGCTTATTCCACTTCGGGGAGCGCAGTCCGCGAGTTTCAGGTGAATACGGGCGTGTATCCCGCGGAGTATGGCCGTGCAGCCGGTGGCGTTGTGAACTCGGTCACAAAGAGCGGAACAAACGAACTTCATGGTCAGCTATACTTTTACGATCGCGAGAGCAAGTGGAATGCGTTCAACGACCAGAGCACGATTCCGCAGGTGAGCTCAAGCGGCACGGTGACGAACGTGCCTTTCAAGCCGAAGGACATTCGCAAGATCTACGGCTTCTCTGCTGGTGGGCCGATCATCAAGGATAAGCTGTTTTTCTTCTACACGTATGACCAGCACAGTCGCATCTTCCCGCTCTCCGGCGTGGCATCGAACCCTTCGTCGGTAAATAACAGCTCCTCCTACGGCTTCAATGCACAGCCTGACGCTGTGTTACCCGGATCTGCAACGTGCAACATTACAACGGGTTATCTGGCTGGCGCTCCGGCAGGCGGGAACGTAATCGACGCACAGGCCTGCACACTGACGGCGCGGTTAAAGCTGTCAACTTATGCCGCAGGAGCTGCGCTCTATAAGTCTGATCTTGCGGCCCTGAACACGGATCTCGGATTGATCCCGCGCACTGGCTATCAGGAGATCAATACTCCAAAGCTTGATTACCAGATCAATTCAAAGGAGCATGTTGAGGTGCTGTACCATCGGCTTCGTTGGGATTCGCCAGGCGGCGTGCAGACGAATGCAACTGGTGATTACTCTCTGGACTCCACGGGTACGGACTTCGTGAAACTCGATTATGGACTGGCAAAGCTCACAAGCCTGTTTCGCTCGAACCTCTCGAATGAGATGCTTTATCAGTACGGACGTGAGCTGAATAATGAAGGCCAGCAGCCATTGAGCGATTACTCGAAGAATGTGCTGCAGCAGGCAAACGGCAATATTCCGTACATCACGCTAGACACCAAGATCGGAGCGTTTTTCGGCTCGCCTTACTATTCTTACCGCCCGAAATATCCGGATGAAAGGAAGTGGCAGATCGGTGACACGCTCTATTTGAGCCATGGTAACCATAGCTTCAAGTTCGGCGTGGATATTGTGCACAACTACGACCTGACAAACCAGGCTCAGTATTACGAAGGCAACTACATCTACAGCAACAATCTCGCGAACTATTTTGCGGACCTTGGGGCGAAGGGTAGAGGAACGTGTGACGCGGCGCAGCTCGTCGCTGCTACGGCTACCGCTAGCGCAGTCGGAGCTTACCCGTGCTACTCGACTTATCAGCAGGGCTTTGGACCCACCACGTTCGATTTTGCAACGCTGGACTATGCCATCTTCGCGCAGGACAACTACAAGATCACGCCTCGATTGACGCTTGAGCTTGGACTTCGTTACGACTATGAATTGACTCCAGCGCCGGTGCCGGCGTTGATCTCGCAAACTACAAATTTCATACCGTATACGGGAATTGATAACAATCCGCATGATCGCAATAACTTCGGGCCACGCGTCGGCTTTGCCTATGATGTGTTTGGTAAGGGAAAGACCGTACTGAGAGGTGGGTTCGGTGCATATTATGGCCGCATCACCAATGGCAATCTCGGAACCGTTCTCGCGACGACAGGAAGCCCGCTCGCGCAGACTACGCCGACAGTAAGCGCCTCAACGGGCCTCGCGTCTGAGCCTTTCTTTGGCAATACGTTCTCTCCGGCACAGGAGACCACTTCTGCCAAGGCTGCGGGTTTGTTCCGTGCGAAGAACCTGCAAAACCCGATGGTGATGGAGTTCGATCTGCAGGCGCAGCAGCAACTTGGCCGCGGCACTTATTTCCAGGTGAGCTACCTTGGGGCGCTGGGCCGCGAGCTTCCTAACTTCCTGGATGTAAACCTCAATCCGGCGACTCAGGTGGTGAATGTAACCTTCATCGATACGACCGGAAAGAGCCCGATTCCAAATGGATCCGTGATCGCCGTACCGACGTTTACGAGCCATGGGAACACTGCTCTTCTTGGACCGAGTGCAACAAATTTCAGCTCGATCAGCGAGTACTTGAGCAACGTGAACTCGAGCTACAACGCCCTCGCAGCGGAGATACAGAACCGCTCATTGAAAAGCCTGCAGTTCGATGCGAGCTACACATGGGCTCACGCACTTGATTTCTCGCAGAATGCAACAACCGCAGGTGGCACCAATAGCTGGTACGACCCCTATGGAAATCCACGGGCCAACTATGGCAACAGCCAGTTCAATATCCCGAATCGTTTCGTGGGATATGCTCTGTACAACCTTCCGAACCTGGTCAAGGGCCATGGCATCCTGAGCCGCGCGGTCAATGACTGGAGCCTCGATAATAGCTTCCAGTTCCAGACAGGGCTTCCCTACTCGGCTTCGGTGAGCGGCAGCAACTCGAACAGCGCGATCTCTACGAGCTTCAATGGATCGGGCGGCCCGAGCTACATTCCGCAATTGGGCCATAACAACCTGACATATAACCGAGTTTTGATTGATGATGTGCGTGTTGAGAAGCAGTTCCGGTTCACCGAGAGGACGTATCTCCAGGTGTTCTTGCAAGCATTCAACGTCGCAAATCACCAGAACGAGACCAGTGTGTTTGGAACAGCCTTCCAGTTGGCGAAGTCTACGGCGCTTACGGGTACCGCGACCTACCAATCGAACTTCGGAACGGTGAGCCGTACCAACAACAGTGGTTTCAGCTATACCCCCAGACAGCTCGAGTTGTCAGCGAGGCTTTTCTTCTAAACCGAGGCTTGTTGTTAGAGAAAGGGCCACCTTTAAAGGTGGCCCTTTTTGTGTTCTGTTGCCGCTAAGGCTTCCCCTCTCCTGCTCTGGATGTTCACGATATAAAGCGACCTCCAGAAACGTCCTATAAGTTGAGGATTTTTCCAATCTTCTACCTTCTGCATCGAGAAATAGTAACTATTTCAGTGACTTATTGCGCCGGAGATATTTCGATGGCGTAAGAACTTCGTCAGGTAGACGTAAGGCGCTGAAAGGAGGATTGAACCTTATCGTTGATCCCAGTCCGCGAATTTTGCGCTGTGAGGGTGAATGGTAAGGGTTGGTCCCGCGCTAAAAGTCACAATCTACCTGAACGACGATACCGGTTCGGAGACAGGATTCCTACATCAGGACCTGCTGGCACTCCTACAGCAGCGAGGCGTCGAGGGTGCATCTGTGATCCGGCCGTATGCAGGATTTGGTGCGAACAAGCGGCTCCATGTCTCGGGCGCAGGCTCTGTCGAAGGCGAGCATCTTCCCATCATCCTTACCTTTGTGGACGCGGTGGAGAAGGTCGAGGCCTTGCTGCCCGCGCTATTGGAAGCTGTCTCCGACGGCTTGGTCGAGGTACATCCGACGCAGGTTATAAAGTCAGCTCGAACTAAATCGCAGGTGATTGCTTAGTGGAAGACTATCTGTTGCGGAGTGCATCCAAGAGGCTATCGATTGCAGTGACGGTGCTCGCCTTCGTGCTGCTGCATCAACAGGACCTTGCTCAAGTGCAAGATCCTGTTCAACCGGTATCTCCAGTGGTCGCACCCTCTGGAGATACCTTGACGCTCGCCTCCGCTGAAGAGGCCGCGTTGCGCAATCAGCCGCGGATCGCGGCGGCAGAACTTCGCGCACGTGCGGCGCAGCAGCGGGTCGCGGAGAGCCGCAGCGCCCTCTTGCCGACAGTAGGTTTCAATGCGACCGGCTCTCGCGTCGCCGATACAGGTACAAGTACCGCCTCCGGCGCTCTGACGACTTCTTCCGTATCCGACCGGTTTGCCTACGGCGGGAGTCTTCAGCAGTTGGTCACCGACTTCGGCCGCACCAGTGCGCTGGTTGCGAGCGCGCGTGACCGGGTGGTGTCGCAACGAGATCTTGTGACCCTGACTCATGCGCAGGTAAGGCTGGCGGTGCGCCAGGCTTACTTCGGTGTGCTGGGCGCGGAGGCAGTGCTCCATGCGGCAGAGGAGGCGCAGGCGAACCGGCACTTGATTACGCATCAGATTACGGCACTGGCTAACAGCCAACTACGCTCCACGCTCGATGTGAACTTTGCCGCAGTGCTGGAGTCGGAGGCCGAGCTTACGGTCGTTCATGCCCGCAGCATCGTGGAGCAGCAGCGTTCACGGCTTGCAGTGGCCATGGGCGAGACCCAGAGCATCGCCGCGAAGCTGGAGGATCTACCGCTGCCGCCGTTGACGGCGCAGGATGAGGCGGCGCTCTTGGCAGAGGCATTGCAGACGCGTGCTGACCTCGATGCGGCAAAGTTCGACGCCAAGGCCGCAGTGGATTTTACGAAGGCCGAACATCGCCTGAACTTCCCGACGCTCGAGGCGCTCGGAGCCGCTGGGCAAGTGCCGTTTCACGATCGAACCTTGCAGGGCGACTACGCGGCTGCGGGCTTCAACCTGAACGTTCCCATCTTCAACGGCGGTCTGTTCCGAGCACGCGAGGCTGAGGCATCACTTGAAGCGAGTGCGCGAAACAGGGATGTGGCCGACCTGACGCTGCGCGTGAACCAGCAGGTGCGCGACGCCATCAGCCAGATGAATGAGGCGCTGCGGGCACTCGATGTGACCCAGCGCCTTGTGGCCCAGAGTGCGGAAGCGCTACGTCTGGCGCAGGCCCGCTACGACGCTGGACTGGGCGGTATCGTCGAGCTGAACGAGGCGCAACTGAATGAGACCTCCGCCCGCATCAACGCGGCGGACGCACGGTATAGCTATCTGGCGCGACGAGCCGATCTGGACTACGCCATTGGTCTGCTGAACTGACCGCTGATTGAAGCATTAGGAGGACTGTTTTGACGAGTCACACGCTCCACGCGCGGCGCAGCACACACGAACTGCTCTCTCTCTTCGGAGGTCTCATGCTGGCGGGATCGCTAGCCGGATGCAAGACCGACAAGCCAGCCGCAGCCGCGACGGCCACGCTCGCCGTGCCGGTCATCACGGTGGCTCGCGCCAGCCTCTCGAACGAGCTTACGTTGAGCGCCGAGTTCACGCCCTATCAGGACGTCGATGTGATGGCTAAGGTGGCGGGCTACGTCAAGACGATCTCCGTCGATATCGGCGACCATGTGAAACAGGGGCAGGTGCTCGCGGTGCTGGAAGTGCCCGAGCTACAGAATGAGGTCTCCAAGGCGCGCGCGGCGGTGCTTGCGGCAGAGGCCAACATCACCACGGCCCGGAGCGGTGTCGAGCGGGCCAAGGCCGGAGCCAACATGGCTCACCTCTCCTTCACGCGCATCGAGCAGGTGGTGAAACACGATCCGGGGCTGGTGCCACGGCAGGACGTCGATGTTGCCCAGGCGCATGACCTCGAAGGCGCTGCTGCTTTGGCGAGTGCGCAGTCTATGTTGCAGTCGGCCGAGCAAAGCCGCTCGCAGGCGTTGGCCGAGCGTGACCGCGCCGAGACCATGCTGCAATACGCCACGATCCGCGCACCGTTTGCGGGCGTAGTCACCAAGCGTTATGCCAACACGGGTTCGATGATCCAGGCAGGCATTGCCTCTTCGAGTCAGTCGATGCCGGTGGTGCGGCTGGCGCAGGATAACCTGCTGCGGCTTACACTGCCGGTGCCGGTATCGGCAGTGGCCGACGTGCATGTAGGCGGCCCGGTAGATGTCAACGTCGTCACGACGGGCCGCACCTTCCCCGGCAGGGTGACGCGCTTCGCCGATTCGTTGCAGATGTCCACCCGCACCATGGACACCGAGGTCGACGTGCCCAACAAGGACGGCAAACTTGTTCCCGGCATGTACGCCGAGGTTCACCTGCATCTGGCCGACCGGCCCAACGTCCTCTCGGTGCCGCTCGATGCCGTCGATGGCCTGGGCGGTCCCACGCAGAGCGTCTTCGTGGTGCGAAACAACCATATCGCCATCACCAACGTTACGGTCGGCATTCAGACTCCATACCGCGTCGAGATCCTCTCCGGCATTCACGAGGGCGACGTGCTCGTAGTGGGCCGTCACACCGGCCTCTCCGATGGCCAGCAGGTCGATCCCCGCCCAGCCGCCTACGACACCCCACACAAATAAAGGGCCGCGCACATGTCTGGTTTTGCCATCCGTAATCCGTACCTGATCATCGTCCTCTGCCTGCTCATCAGCATCCTGGGCACGGTCAGCACCGCGCGCATGGCGGTGGACATGTTCCCGCCGGTCAACATCCCCGTCATCGCCGTCGCGACCTTCTACTCCGGTATGCCGCCCGAGCAGGTCGAGACCAACATCACCTATCACCTGGAGCGCATGTTCACGCTCGCGGGCGGCATCGACCACATGGAGTCGCGCTCGCTCCCCGGCGTCAGCATCATCCGCGTCTTCTTCCGCGTGGGCACCGATCCCGCGGCTGCGGCCACCTCCATCTCCACGCTCGCCATGAGCGATATGCGCGACCTTCCACCCGGCACCTTTCCGCCCATCGTGCTGCAACAGGACGCATCGAGTCTGCCGGTGGCGCTGGTCACTCTGAACGGCAACGGCCTTACCGAGAGCGTTCTCAAAGACACCGCGCAGAACTTCGTTCGCAACCAGCTAGCCGGTGTAGCCGGTGCCAGCGTCCCGCAGCCCTTCGGCGGACCGTGGCGCCAGATCATGCTCTACACCGATCCCTACAAGCTCGAGGCCAACCAACTCAGCCCCATGGACGTGGTGCGCGCTGTCAACGACTCCAACGTCATCCTGCCCGCTGGTGACGTGCAGATCGGCCGCTACGACTACAACATCTACACCAACGCTATGCTCAAGGGGCCGAGCGATATCGCGCAGGTGCCCATCAAGATGGTCGGCCAGAACCCCGTCCGTGTTGGTGATGTAGCAGTGCCCAAGGACTCCTTCGGGCTTCAGTACAACGTCGTTCGCATCGACGGCAAGCGCGGCGTCTACCTGCCCATCTTCAAGCAGGGCGGCGACTCCAACACCATCGCCATCGTCGATGGTGTGCGCACCACACTCGACAAGCTGTACGACGTTCCGCCCACGATGAAGAGCCGTGTGGTCTTCGATCAGTCGCGCTTCGTCCGCACCGCGATTGAGACGCTGCTGCATGAGGGCGGCATCGGTCTCTTCCTCACCTGCCTGATGATCCTGATCTTCCTCGGCAGCTTCCGCGCCACGCTTGCGGTCTTCTTCTCCATCCCGCTCTCGCTGCTGGCCACGTTCTTCGTGTTGCAACTTGCGGGCAGCTCCATCAACAGCATGATCCTCGGCGGCCTTGCGCTTGCGCTCTCGCGCCTCATCGACAACTCGGTTGTGGTGCTCGAGAACATCTTCCGCCATCTCGAAGCGGGTGAAGCCCCTACAGTCGCGGCTGAAAAGGGAGGCCGCGAAGTTGCGCTTCCAGTCCTCGCCGGAACCCTGACCACGATGGTCGTCTTCTTTCCCGTCACGCTTCTCTTCGGCGTCAGCAAGTTCCTCTTCACCGCGCTCGCGCTGGCCGTGGTCATCTCGCTGGCCTGCTCTTATTTCGTGGCCATGACGGTCGTGCCGCTCTTCTGCGCTCGCTTTATCAAGAGCCCGCACGGCGATCTGCCGCATGAGTCGGCTGAGACCGAGCACATCATCGAGGCCGCGCCCGGTCACAAAGCAGGCATCGCCACCCGCTTCAACCTTGCATTCAACCGCCTCTTCGAGCGTATCCTCAACCGTTACGACAAGCTGGTAGTGCACGTTCTCGCGTGGCCCAAGCTGGTGCTGCTCGGAGCGGCCAGCATGTTCCTGCTCTCACTAACGCTCTTCCCCCTGCTCGGTCTTTCCTTCTTCCCGCGCACCGATGCAGGCCAGTTCGTCATCAACTTCAAGGCTCCCTCCGGCACCAAGATCACCGCCACCGAAGAGGAGACGGCCAAGCTCGAAGGCATCATCCGCCGCATCGTCTCCAAGCACGACATCGGCATCATCGTCTCGAACATCGGCATCGACCCTGGTTTCTCCTCGCTCTTCTCTACTAACTCGGCCATGCACACCGGCTTCATGCAGGTCTCGCTCCAGCCCGATCACGAGACCAGCAGCTTCAAGTACATCGACGAGGTCAAGGCCGCGGCTGCACGCGAGATGCCCGAACTGCAACTCTTCTTCTCCTCCGGCTCGCTGGTCGATGGCGTCCTCAACATGGGCGCGCTCGCACCCATCGACATCCGCGTCAGCGGCAAAGACCTCAAGGGCGACTTCGCCCTGGCCCAGCGCATCTCCGCGCAGGTGCGGTCTATCAAAGGTGTAGCCGACGTCTATATCCCGCAAGACGTGGACTATCCCTCGCTGCGCCTGAACGTTGATCGCAACCGCGCCAGCGAACTCGGCCTCACCGAGAAGGAGGTCGTCTCCAACGTCATCACGGCCCTCACCTCCAATCAGATGATCGCGCCGAGCATCTGGGTCGATCCCAACAACGGCAACAATTACTTCCTCACGGTCATGTACAAAGAGGGCCAGGTCAAATCGCTCGACGACCTCCGCGCCATCCCGCTGCACGGCGAGCATGTCACACGCCCCACGCGCCTCGACATGGTCGCCGACATCACGCGCTTCGACTCGCCCACCGAGCTGGACCACAACCAGATCCGTCGCGAGGCCGACATCTACGTGCGCACCAAGACCGAAGACCTCGGCTACGTCTCGCGCGAGATCCGCAAGATCGTGGCCGCGAACCCCGCGCCCCACGGTATCGACGTGGTGCTGGCAGGCAGCGTGCAGTCGATGAACGCGTCGTTCCAGAGCTTCGCCATCGGCCTTAGCCTCTCGATTATCCTGCTGTACCTCATCCTCACGGCGCAGTTCCGTTCGTTCCTCGATCCTTTCATCATCCTGCTGGCCCTGCCTCCGGGCCTCACCGGCGTCATCCTGGCGCTGCTCCTCTGGGGCACCACGCTCAACGTCATGAGCCTCATGGGCATCGTCATGCTGACCGGCATCTCCTGCTCGGACTCGATCCTCATTGTGGAGTTCGCACACCACCTGCTCAAAGAGGGCATGAGCGTCCGCGAGGCCGTTACTACATCGTGTCGCGTCCGTCTCCGCCCCATCCTGATGACGACTCTGGCCACGCTCATCGGCCTGCTGCCCATGGCGCTCAAGCTGGGCGAGGGCAGCGAGGCCTATGCCCCACTGGCGCAGGCTCTCATCGGTGGCCTGGGAATGTCTCTGATGCTTACGGTCTTCATCGTGCCAGCGGGATTCTATCTGGCGTACTGCAACCGCGCGCCCGATGCCGCGCAAGCCGTAACCGCATAACTTGATCTTCGAGCTTGTGTCGTTGCTGTTGTTCTTAGGGTTGTTTCTGAGGTAGGCCCGGGCTTTAGCCCCCGAAGTATGCTTTTTTCTCAACCACAACGACAACGGCAACAGCGCCCTAACGCCGGGCGGGCGGCACTTCGTGCGGTCTTGGATGCTTCGCGTATTTCAATTTTCAATTCATGTAACAAATAATGATTTTGAATTTATTTCAACGCAAAAAACGCCGAACCCATACCGGGTCCGGCGTTTTATTTACAACCATTGAACTAACGCGAAGCCACGTTATGATCCGGCTCCGTCACCTCAAGCAACGCACTGCTATTCGCATAGATCTTAGGCGCGCGCCGACGCGACTCGAGCACCAGCGTCCCCACATCGGACTTACGCCCACTCTGAGTCAGAGTCGTATCCGCAAAGCCATACAGCCCACACGCCGAGGCCGAGAAGACGCCCATCGACTGCTCCGTCTCGGACCCATCGCAGCCCTCGGGAGAGTTGCCGCTGGCCGGGATCAGGTGCGCATAAACACCCGACCGCCGCTGATATCCGACCACCTCCTCCGACGGCGAGATCACCTCGGACTGCGACGGTGTGACGAGATCGCCGCCCACCTGAGTCGTGGTGCTGTCGGGGTCCAGATCGCTCGCCTTCGGCTTGGTCGCATCCCAGGTGGTGATGGGGTCAGCGATCGCACGAACGTATACCGAGAGCGGAAGCTTCTCACCATGATCGACGATGCTGTCGAAGTGGATGGCGAGCGAAGATGCCTTCTGCTTGGCGTAGGGCGTGCGGTCATAGGTAAAGCCGCTGCCCTGCACAACGTGGCCGATGACCTGCGATCCCGCAGGAAGCACATGCCCCTTGCCGAGGATGACAACCTGCGAGGTGCGCGCGTTCACCAGGTCGCCGACGTGCGCTTTATTCGCGTCGATGGCCTTGGTGAAGACAATGGGAATCGTGGTGGAGACGGGAAGAGCTTCCGTCGCCGCAGTGGCGGCCTGCTGGTTGCTGGCGCCAAGGGCGAGAAGTCCAACGGTGAGGATCGATGCAACCATGGGAGTACCTCCGGGTACTGAGTGGCTTGATTGAACCATCGGGGGTACTTACGCCCCACTTACATATTCCTTACGTTGGTCCTTCAGGGGCCTTTAGCGGTTGCATCCTCCTGTTGGCTGCCTAATGATGAATGAAGGAGGGAATCGGTTTGGCTACGCCAGCGAGCGAACGCGTTCTAGTCGTCGAAGATGAACGAAAGATCGCCGACGCGATCATTACGGGGTTGCGTGCGGCGAACTTTGAGGTGCTGCACTCATCCAGTGGCGAGGACGCCTTCTTCGTACTGCACAGCCAACACCCCGACATGATGGTGCTCGACCTGGGGCTGCCCGGGCGCAGCGGCATGGAGCTGCTACGGCAGGTCCGCAGCATGAGCGACCCGATCCCCATTCTTATCCTTACCTCAAACAGCTCGCTCGATGACCGCGTCACCGCTCTCGATGCCGGTGCCGACGACTTCCTGCTGAAGCCCTTCTCCATGGCTGAGCTTGCGGCGCGTCTGCGTGCTCTCTCGCGTCGCGGCAAAGCCGTAGCGTCGTCAGCCGCTTATCAACTGGACGACCTCGAGATCAACATCGACACGCGCACCGCATGGCGAGCGGGCGCGAAGCTCGAGCTGACCCTGCGCGAGTTCGACCTGTTGATCTACCTCTTCCAGAACAAGGGCCGTACGGTCTCACGCGAGATGCTGGCCCGTGATGTATGGCACGAGACTTCGCGCTTCACGCCCATCGACAACGTCATCGACGTGCAGATGACGCGCCTGCGCCGCAAGCTGGACGATCCGTTTCCAGTGAAGCTGCTGCGCACCGTGCGCGGCGTGGGCTTCATCCTCGGAGAACCGGAGGCATGATCCGCCTGTGGCCTGGGAGCCTGCGTCCAAAAAGCGTGCGGATTCGCTTGACCCTCTGGTACGTGGGCGTGCTCACCGTGGTGCTCGCCGTGTACCTGGTCGTGGTCTACATCTTCCAGTATGGCTTGTTGACCTCGCAGATCTACCACGACGAGATTCAAGATGTGGAGACGGTAGAGGGGCTGCTCTACTTCGACGATCACGGCGCTCTGCAGCTCCGCCAGGACTACTACTCGCACCCGCAATCGCACCTGCTGGTCGATCGCCTGATGGAGATTCACGACCTCGCGGGCAACGTCCTCTATCGCAGCGACACGTTGGGCGCGATGGTCCTGGGTGGCACTCAGAAGGACGATGAAGGCAGCAGCTCCTTCAACGAGCGCATGGTGCATCTGGCCGACGGCACGCACGTGCTGATGATTAGCCACCGCCACCCGGTCGAGGGCAGGATGCTCCTGATCCGCCTCGGCTACGGACTTACGCCGCTGGCCGTGCGTATGCAGCACTTCCTGCTGTCATTGCTGCTCGCGCTTCCACTGGCGTTGATCGTTGCAGGATTCGCAGGCTACCAGATCGCGCGGCGTGCCCTGGCCCCGCTCGATTCGATGGCCGCACGGGCCGAGCAGATCACCGCGAGTAACCTGCATGGACGCCTAGAGATCGAAGACGAGGACGACGAGCTTGGCCGCATGGCACGCGTGCTCAACTCGCTGCTATCCCGATTGGAACGTTCGTTCGCCCAACTGCAACGCTTCACCGCCGACGCAGCGCACGAGCTGAAGACACCGCTCGCCTCCATCCGCGCCGTAGGCGAGAGTGTACTGCACGATGGCGAATCACGCGGCGCATACCGCGAAGCCATCAGCAGTATGTTGGAAGAGACGGCGCGCCTGAACCAGACCGTCGAAGGCCTGCTTCTGATCTCCAGTGCAGAGGCGGGTGAAATCACTCTTCAGGTAGCGACGTTTCCTCTGAGGGAAGTAGTAGCAGGCATCATCGCGTTGCTCGATGTGGTGATGGAGGAGAAGCATATCCGCCTGGTGCAGCAGAACGAGCTGGTCGCAGAAAGCCTTGTCGTTGCTGATCGAATTCTTCTGCGTACCTGCATCCTGAACGTGCTGCACAACGCGCTCAAGTTCTCTCCGGCCAACAGCAGCGTCATACTCACGTACGACCGCATCGAGCGCAGTGGACGAGGTTTCATCCGGCTTTCGATTCAGGACCATGGCCCCGGCATCTCGGAGCAGGACCGTCAACGCGTCTTCGAGCGCTTCTTCCGCGTGCGCGAGGTACGTGAGCTTGCAGTACAAGGAGCCGGTCTGGGCCTGGCGATTGCCAAGCTAGCTATCGAGAGCAACGGTGGCGACATCTACTTCGAGCCGAACCACGCGAACGGCTCACTCTGCCACATCGAAGTCCCTGCATACGAGCACGCTAACTTTTAGTAAGCAGCTAACAATGCTCGTTGCCGACCAACGGAGGACGCCCGGAAGATTACTCCCCATACCTCCCCGAGAACGGTGCCAAAGCACCCTTACATCTTCCTTACATTTGCGTCACATCTGCTGGATCGGCTGATTGTCTTGCGTAAGATTCGACCTGCACCGCTTCCTCGGAGAAGGTATGAAAACGCACCTCAAGTTAGCAATGGCAGTTGCATCTTTGGCGGCGGTTACATCCGTCACTCAGGCCCAGGCCCCTGTAAACAAGCACCCGAAGCCGACATCCCAACGCAAGGTGAAGCAGTCCGCCGCGCCCTCCATCGAGACGCAGCTCCCCGGCGGCTTCCTGGCTGCTTCCTCGCGGGTGAGCGCGTATGGGCCTGCCGGTCGTCTGCAGTACGGCGTGGCCTATAGCTACCCGACGCGCGAGGGCTGGACCGGAGTCGGCGGCGATCCCAAGGCCACCAATAACTTCGTCTACACCAGCTTCCGCTACTACATACCGTAAAGGTCAATCACAATGCGGAAGCGGATTCTAATCGTCCATCCTCCTGGCGTGCCCTCCGGGTGCGTGCAGGAGGCTATGGATAAAGAAGAGATCGCACCGACATGGCTTACGGACTCCACCCAGACCATGCGTGCGGCGCTCGAGCAGATGCCCGCGTTGGTCCTCTTCGATGTTCCCCTGTGGCAGCCGGAGTTGGAAGAGATCCTCGTCGCGCTGGGCAGCCTGAAGCGCACCAGGTCGATCCGCAAGATCGTTCTGGCAGCGACTGCACGCTTAGAGGATAAGGTCACTGCACTCGATGCAGGTGCGGATGATTTCCTGCTGAAGCCGATTTCGGCGCGGGAATTAACGGCGCGCCTGAAGGCGGTGCTGCGTAACTACGAAGCTGTTTCGTTCGAAGAGGAGAAGCAGTCGCTCGGCGCACTCGATCTCTATCGCGAGGGTATGGAGGTTGCGATTGGCGATCAACGCCAGAAGCTCAGCCCCACGGAGTTCAATCTGCTGGCATACTTCATGGAGCGTCCGGGGCACGTCCTGAGCAGGGAAGAGCTGCTCGAAAATCTCTGGCTTCCATGCAAAGAGATTGAGGATCGCCGTGTGGTGGACGTTTATATCTGGCGTCTGCGCGAGAAGATCGAAGAGGATCCATCGAAGCCGCGGCGGCTTCTTACACGCAGAGGTGAGGGTTACGCGTTGATTGATCCAGAGGGATAGCACTTTGTCCGGTAGCCGTGCCATTGAGAAATAACCCCATGCCTCAGAATCGAGACATGGGGTTCAGTAACGGCAGGGAACTATTTTGTTCCCTGTGTTGCTGTCTTCACCACTTGGCTAAACTTCTCCCACCCGCAAGCATCCGCCTTCGCGGAGCAGCCGGGCAGGTTCAACATCTTGTGAGCAGGCGGAGCAGCCAGAGTCAGCGTCTGCATATCGCGCATCTGCTGTAGCGTCTGCATGGCGGCTCTTACACGAACCGAGTAAGTGCCATCAGCACTCTGCCAAAGCTCAAAGGCCAACTCCGTTCCCGGCGGCGTGTCATCCACGCGGCCATCGAGCATCCAGTGCACACCCAGCAGAGACGCAACACCAGCAAGATTGGTGTCATGTCCGACAAGCATCACCAGCTTGCTGCCCACCGGCCCGATCGCATCGGCGACGGGCTTCTGCTCTACTTCCTGCTGCAGCGTGCGGACAATATGCGTCAACATATTCGACGCCTCGATCCTGGCCAGCGCAGGCGTGCGATGGATTAGTTCAAAGTAGTCGGAGTGCAGCTCCAGAAACCTACTGAGCTGCGCCTGGTCTACATTGCCCCAGCCGACCTGCGCCATAGGCATCCCATCGGCATACTCGAGCAGCAGGTCTTCGGAGAAGCTGGAGGCCTGCGGCAGCGGCCCTTGCAGCTCGACGAGATGATCGCCCTTACCATTGCCTCGTGCGGCCACTGTGGTCGCGCCGACCAGCATCGTCGCAGGCATCTGCGCGGGGGTGCAGCTTACCTTGGGCGCACAGCCCAGCAATACGTGCTGCATCTCTTCCATCAACTCACTCTGTTTAGCATCATGCATCTGCTTCACGCGCGCATCCAACTCTGCGAATGCGGCCTCGACCTGCGCAGGCGTCACGCCCTTGGTGCCGGAGTGAAAGACAGGATCATCCGCTTTATCTTCCGCAGAGTTCACCGCAAGCGCACAGCCTGGAAAAAGACCCTCGGCAAGAGCATGTCCGCTGGCCATAGTACGCTGATCGACGTCCGCCCAGATGTAAGTGCTGGCAGCATCTTCACAACCCTGCGCGCGAAACAGGCTCGACTGTGCAAACGAAGCTCGGTCGTAACTACCAAAGAGCTTCATCAGCCCGTATCCGCGGCTGGTAAGGTCTCCCGGCGGCACATTCCACCGGGGCCACGGCTTCGCGGAGTAACTATCCAACCGGGCCGGTGCCCACGTAGGAGAACGGACACCGTGACGGCTCAGGATTACTACCATCCTGAGCCGTTCCTGGTTCTTTGCTGCAGCAGTCTTCGCCTGAGCCAGCGAAGACTGCAAGAGCACTACACCAATACAAACCATTACTATACGTTTCATCCAGTAAATCGGCACTCTATCTCCTGAGCAGGTTATTAGTTCGAGTAAGTCAGGAATAACTTAGCGGTTGCGCTGAAAGTTATAGCGGATACCACCTGTATAAGTGGGTTTGTAATATTCGCGTTGATTTACAAACTGCGTGCTGCCCGTGTAGTAACCAAATACTTCGTTATTCAGGTTGAGACCCGAGACCACGGCACTCCAACCCTTGTAGAAGCGATAACTCGCCTGCGCGTCCACCTGGTAGTGAGTCAGCGTGTAGACATCGCCCGAAGGCCCCTTAGCGCCAAGTCCGCTGGGGTCGGCACCAGGTACGAGCGAGGGAGCGACGTAGTTATAAGAGAAGAGACTAGCCCCGTTGTAAGTCATTCCCAATCGCACCGAAAGACGTTTGGTATCGTAGGTCGGACTCAGGTTCCACATATTTGGCGACTGGTCGATCAGGGTAGGATGATCGGTGCGTAGCGGCACGCCCTTCTCACGCGAGGCGGTATAGCTGTAGTTAGCTGCGATACCCAGTCCGCGCAGCACGCCGGGCAGGAAGCTGAGATGCTGTTGGTAGCTCAGCTCAAGTCCATAGAGCCACGCGTTCTGACCGTTGACGAACTGCGTAATGGCGTCGCCGGGATACTGCGCGAGTACCGTCTGCAACGCGGCCGGAAAGTAGCCCGGAGGGAAGTTGGAAAGGTCCAGTCCGCCGGGCAGCGTGGTTTGGATCTGCGGTGCATTGAGCTGCTTGAAGAAGAAGCCCGCCTGGATCAGTCCGAGCGGATTCAGGTAGTTCTCATAGAGTACATCGTAGTTATTCGCGTGCTCCGGCCGCAGCGCCGGGTTGCCGATGCCGACCGAGACGGGGCTGGAGGTGCTGTCCTCATTGACATACGGCACTAGCTGGTAAGGATCGGGCCGAGCCACGCCACGCGCATAGACAGCGCGGAGAGCCGAGTTAGGAGTAAGGCTATAACGCGCCTGGATGCTGGGTAACACGTCCAGATAAGAAGGGTTGTTATTGATCCCGGTAGCTACATAGCAGTTACCCGGAGCCGGAGGTACAGGAGTAGCCGCGCAAGGTGCCGAAGCCGAGCCACCCGAGTAAGTGCCCGTCTTAGGATTGTAAGTTCCGTAGAAGGTCAGGTTATAACCAAAGGTCATCATGCGCGTATTTTCAAAGCGCAGTCCGGCCTGCAGGTGCAGCTTCTTGATATCGATCGTGTTCATCAGGTAGCCAGCGGTAATCTGCTCCACCGTGTGGAAGAGATTGGGATAGATATCCGCCGCAGTCTTCTGTCCGTCGACATAGCCGGAGAAGTTAGCGAGCGTATAGTCCTGCACCAGGTTGAAGTCCGAGACCGGGCCGTAGTGTCCGCCGAAGTAAGCCCCGTTGAAGTAGTCAGTGTTATTGAAGTTACTTTGTAACTGAGCAATCGTAGGCGTGCCGGAGCCAGCTTTAGTGGACCATCCATCGTAGACAGTCTCGGTAGAGTTCTGGCTCTGGTGCGCGTTGCTGAACTTGAAGCCGGCCTCGAAGGTTCCGAAGTAACCATGAGTGCTGTAGTTCTTCGCGTAAGAGGTCTGCGCGGTCAGGTTCAGTTGCGTATTGTTGCCCTTGGAGATGGTGATGTCCTTGAAGATGAAGTTATTCGGGTTTAGCATCGGCGACGTGGGGCTGTTATCGCAGTTGCCGAAGCGCGGATGATACAGGTCGGTCTGCGCGCTGGGCGAGAAGTTGCAGTTGACCGAAGGCCCAATCCAGGAGAAGTCAGCCTTGGGATTACCGGCCGAGTCGACCTCATAGGAGCGCGACGCGGAGATCTGCCAGGTAAATAGAGAGTCGGTGTGAGCATCGCGTCCACCCAGGATGATCGTGCCTACCGAAGCGTTAGGCCGCTTGCTCGACGTGTAGAACTTGGGCGCCGGTGAGGTACCCGTGGGGCTAGGCAGCACGCCAGTGGCGGTCAATGCCGTCGAGATAGGCTGGTAATACCACTTATCGCCCCAGTCCTTCAGGTCGCTGTAGAAGCCGTGCGCATAGACGCTGTTATTCTCGTTGAACTTATAGTCGGCACTGCCGTCGAAACCATAACGATACCGATAGTACCGATACTCGCGGATGGTGTTGTTGTCGTAGAAGGGCTGCGCCATCGTGGAGAGCGGATCGAGCGACGGCTGAATGTTATCGATACCGCGACCGTTGTAGTCGTAGACCACATTGCCCAGCAGCCCCAGCTGCTTCTTCACTCCGAAGCGCTTGCCAGCCGTTCCTCCCGTCGCGTAAGACCCGCGCCCGTTCAAGATAGGCGTATACCCTCCATTGCCGTAGAGGTTGAGCGTCGGCTGCTCGCCTGCCTCCTTGGTGCGCAGGTTCACCGAGCCGCCGATGCCGTTCGCATCCTGATTCGCTGAGAGCGTCTTGTTTAGCTCGATGGCTTCGACCATGTCCGACGGAATCACGTCAAGCCTCACCTGCCGCACCGTAGGCTCGGGAGCCGGGATCGTGATGCCGTCAACCGTCACGTTCGTCAGGCGCGGCTCCGTGCCGCGAATCTGGATATAAACACCCTCGCCCTCGATGCGATACAGGCTGACCGACGGCAGGCGTCCGATGGCGTCGGCCACGTTGGCGTTGGGCAGGCTGGTGATGACCTCAGCGGGCAGCACCTGCACGATGTTATCGGCGGTGCGCGTCTGGTTGATGGCCTCGGCCTCACCGTGCGGACGCTCGGCGGTGACCATAATCTGCTCGCTCGAAGAGTTGACCTTGAGAGCAAGGTTCAGGTTGAGGCTCTGTCCCGGCGCCAGCTCCACTTCCGAGGTAAGCGGCGCGAAGCCGACGTACGAGACCGTCAGCCTGTACTTACCGGCGGGCACCTCGGGCAGCCGGAACTGGCCCTGGTCGTTCGAGACCACAGTGACGCCGAGGGGAGCCAGTTGCAGCTTTGCTCCCGGAACTGACGCGCCCGCGTTATCGACGACGGTGCCGATGATGAGTCCCTTGGTTGCTTGCGTGGAGGCAATGGAGGCAGATGATGCTGGTGCAGACTGAGCCGGAGAGTGTAAAGGAAACAGCAGACTCAGCAGCAGAACTGTGACGCTGCTGCCCAGATTTTTCCTGACATGTGACATAAGGCCTCTTTCCATAGTGATGCGTGCGCAGGCGGACCGCGTGCGCTGTCGAGCAGCTGACCGATCGAGTAATGAAAGCCGGATAGAAGCAGCATGTCCCCTCGCAATGAACCCAACTTAACCATCCTGTAAAAAACTCCTGAGGTAGCACTTCGTGTCGCTCTCGAGGGCATAGGGCGGGATTGGCGGCATGGGCCGCCGTTCGTAGGCAGCAAACATATCTCCGGCCAACGAAGTACCTGAGGACGAGTTCACAGATTGATAACAATAAACAAGTAACGTGAGAGTTATTTACCCAGGAAAACCCGCGCGTGAAGGCTCTTAATCATCTGCTTATTCTTGTCATCGAAGATGACCCACGCATGGTCGAACTTTTAAGTGCGGGCCTGTCCGAACGCGGCCACACGGTCTTCACGGCGACCACCGCCGAAGAGGGCCAGCGCCTCATCGGCCTCAGCGACTTCGATGCCATCGTGCTCGACATCGGCCTGCCCGACCGCAGCGGCTACACCATCGTCAGCGAGCTGAAGGAGCGGCCCCGGCGTCCGGCCATCGTCATGCTGACGGCGCTGAACCAGGAGGACTACATCGTCTGCGGCCTCGACGCGGGCGCGGACGACTACCTCACCAAGCCCTTCTCCTTCCCCGAGCTGGCGGCACGCATCACCTCCGCCGTGCGGCGCACGCGCACCGCCGCCGTGGACGGACACTTCTTCGGTCCCTTCGAGCTGGACGTGAGAAAGCGCCGCCTGGTGCACCACGGCGTCGAGGTCCAGATCACCCGCAGCGAGTACCACCTGCTGCGTACGCTGGTGATGAACCGTGGCGAGGTGGTGCCGCGGCGCAAGCTGATGCAGGCCGTCTGGGGCTCCGGCACAGCCAGCCACGGCGCGCTCGACACGCTGGTCAACACCCTGCGCGAGAAATTGAATATTGGCCAGCCAGGGCTGATCTCGACCCTGCGCGGCGTGGGCTACCTGATGGTGGAGGAGGTAGATCTAAGGGAGAAGAGTGTCCATGACTGACTCGGCTAACCCGATCTCACTCATCTATCGCCTGCCCCTGCGCGTCCGGCTCACGCTCTGGTACTCGCTGGTCTTTGCGACGGCGCTCTTTGCGCTGGGCTTCGCTTCGCTCTGGATGGTCCACCGCGCCGTCGAATCTCTCGAGAACAACGAGCTGCAACAGCGCGTTCGCAGCGTGCGCCGTTTCGTCGAGAGCCGTCCCGAGCACGAGTCGCTCGCCGCCACGCGCGCGGCCATGACCTCCGCCTACAACGCCAGCCACGGCAACAAGTGGCTACAGGTCATCGACGAGCACGGCCAATGGCTCTACCGCTCATCGCACGTTGCAGACATCTACCCGCAGCTCACCCTGCCGCAGGCGACGCCGCCCGAGAGCAACTACTTCACCTACACAGCCGACGCCATCCACGTCCGCGCCCTTATCGAGCCGGTAACGATCCGCGGCGTCCATTACACCGTGCAGACCGGCCTCACGCTCGACAAGACGCTGGTCATCCTCACCAACTTCCGCATCCAGCTCTTCGTGCTCACCAGTCTGGGCCTCATCGTCTCCTCCCTCGCGGGCTACTTCATGAGCCGCAAGGCGCTCTCGCCCATCGCTGCCATCGCTGCCGAGGCCCAGCGCATCAACGACAAGAATCTGAACAGCCGTATGCCCGAGCTGGCCACGCGGGACGAACTGGCCGCGCTCTCCACCACGCTCAACCAGATGCTCGGCCGCATCGAGGCGGGCTACCAGAGCGTCCGCTCCTTCACGGCGAACGCGGCCCACGAGCTGCGTTCGCCGGTGGCCCTGCTGCGCGCCGAAACCGAGGTAGCACTGGCCTTTCCCCGCGACGCCGAGTACTACCGCCAGACCTGCCGGCACATCCTCAGCAACTCGCAGCAGATGAGCCGCCTCATCGACCAGCTACTCGCCCTGGCCCGCGCCGACGCAGGCGTTGAGGTCATCCGCCTCGAGCCGATCCACCTGCCCGACCTCATCGAGGAGACCGCCGCCGAGTGGTCCGAGCGCTTCCGCGAAGCGGGGATTCACTTCCGCCACGAGGCCATCGACACCGAGCTATGGATCGAGGGCGACTACTCCGCGCTCAAGCGGCTGCTGAACAGCCTGCTCGAGAACGCCTGGCGCTACGTTCCCTCGGGCCAGGCCTGCACGCTGGCCCTGTGCGAGTTCGAGGGGCAGGCCGCTGAGATCAGCGTCTCGGACACCGGTCCGGGAATCTCCCTCAAGGATCAGCCCCGCATCTTCGATCGCTTCTACCGTGTCGCCCGCCCGGTCCACGGCGACTTCCCCGGCTCCGGCCTGGGCCTGGTTCTGGCGCAGTGGATCGCGGAGCAGCATCACTCGCGCATCCGCCTGTGGAGCGAGCCGGGGCAGGGAAGCTGCTTCTCTCTGGCACTCGCCACACTAGCCACGCCCGAGTTCACCAGAGCAGAGCAACTCGGCGAGCAATCCCACCAAGTTCATTAAGATCAGCCCTTCCAGCACAGTGACAATTGCTTGTTCTACCTGCTTTGCCGTTGCCTGTTTTCCTGGTTGTCATTCAGGAGCGAAGCGGAGGACTCTGCTGCCGTTGCTATTGCTGTTGTCTTTGCCGTTGCTTCTGGGTTAGGTCCGGGCTTTAGCCCGGACATTCAAGACATGCACCAACGTGGGCTTTAGCCTCAGAGGTATGCTTTCTTCCCCAGTCCCATGCTGACTACTTCCCCCACGCCGCCCCGAGAACGGTACAAGGTGCCTGTGTCGTTTTGGGACAGCTCAATCAAGCCCTCTTTCCCTCCCGCCGAGTATCTCTACATCCTCCTCCCCAACGATTTCGCGGCTTTTCCCTTCTTCCCGGAGCCCGGAGTCGCCTTGCGACAAAGGTAACCAACGGTCGCATAGATTTCGCGTCAGGCATAAAGCTTTCTATCGCGATGCCGATGAGGCGGCCAGAGGGTTCCCCATGTCTGTCTCCTTTGCAGCAAACTCGGCCATGCAGTGTGCATCGACACGATCCACGCATAACAACGCAATCCTGCGCTCGGCGTTCAAGATCCTGCTGACCGCTTGCCTTGGAGTCTTCCTCGGATTTCTTGCCGGTTGCGGCTCAGGCGGCTACGCCGGCGGCGGCATTGAAGGTCTTTCGGCCTCGACGATCACACTCGACGCCGGCCAGAGCTTCCTCATCAAGTCGGCAACGACCGGCGGATCGACCGTCACCTGGTCGCTGAGCGGCCCCGCGTGTTCGGCCGCGGGCTGCGGAGCAGTCTCCGCCGCCACCGGCGCGCAGGTGACCTACACCGCGCCCACCGGCATCACCGCCCCGATCAGCGTGGTCCTTACCGCTGCGGTCGCGGGCACCAAAAGCTCCGCTCCCGTAACCATCACGGTCAATCCCGACCCGGCGATTCTGGGCAATCCGCCCGCGGGCTCGGTGGGCGTCGCCTACTCCGCGACCCTGACCGCGTCCGGTGGCACCGGCCCGCTGACCCTGAGCATCGGACCAGGCTCTCTGCCTGCCGGTCTCAGCTTTAACGCGGCCACAGGCGTCATCTCGGGCACGCCGACAGCCGACGGCGCCTCGACGTTCACGGTCCAGGTGACCGACGCGAGCAGCGTGCCCTACACGGCTACGGTGCAGAAGACGATCACGATCGGCGCGGGCGGCAGCCAGACCCTCACCGTCGTCAACGGCAATCCTCCCGTGGGCACCGTCGGCACCGCCTACACCACCTCTCTGAGCGCCATGGGCGGCACACTGCCCTACACCTGGAGCGTCGCCTCGGGCACGCTTCCCGCTGGCCTCACCCTCAGCCCCACGGGCGTCATCTCAGGTACGCCGACGGCCAAGGGTGTATCTACCTTCACCGCGCAGGCAAAGGACGCCACCGGAGCCACGGCCACCGGCGTCGTCGCCATCACGATCAACCCGGCGAGCACCTCGACCCTGCAGATCCCGGTCACCACCCTGCCGGGCGGCACGGTCAACGTGCCCTACAGCGCGCCCATCACGGTGACGGGCGGCACCGGCCCCTACACCTGCACCCTGACCTCGGGCACCCTGCCCGCCGGTCTCACGCTCTCGCCCACCTGCCAGGTCACCGGCACCCCCACCACGGCGGGCACCTCCACCTTCACGGTCACGGCGACTGACTCCAGCAACCCTGCCCAGTCGGTCTCGACGACCATCACCCTCACCATCGCGCCCGCCACGCTGACGGTCCCCAACTCCACTCTGCCGAACGGCACGGTCAGCTCACCGTACAGCGCTCCGGTCACCCCGACGGGCGGCACGGCCCCCTATACCTGCTCGGTGGCCTCGGGCACGCTGCCTGCGGGCCTCACGCTTGGCAGCAACTGCCGGGTTACCGGCACGCCTACCACTGCGGGTACCTCCACCGTCACGGTCAAGGCGACGGACAGCGGCAACCCGGCCCAGTCGGCAACCGGCGCAGTCTCGATCACCATCGCCCCCGCGCCACTCACGCTCTCCATCTCATCGCTGCCCAACGGCACGGTGAACACCCCCTACAGCTCCCCGGTCACAGCGACGGGCGGCACCGCACCCTACACCTGCACCCTGGCCTCGGGCACGCTGCCTGCCGGTCTCACCCTTGCCTCCAACTGCCTGGTCAGCGGCATCCCCACCACCGCCGGAGCCTCGAACTTCACGGTCAAGGTGACGGACGCGGCGAACCCGGCCCTGGTAGCGACCGGACCTATCGCGCTGAGCATCTCTCCCGCTCCGCTCTCCATCTCGCTCTCCACGCTGCCGAACGGTACGGTGAATATCCCGTACAGCTCGAACGTCGCGGTGACGGGCGGCACGGCACCCTACACCTGCTCGCTGCAGACGGGATCGACCCTGCCTGCGGGCCTCACCCTCAGCTCCTCCTGTCTGGTCAGCGGTACGCCGACCACTGCTGGCACCGTGAGCTTCACGGTCAAGGCGAACGACGGGAGTAACCCGGTCCTCTCCGTGACGGGGGCGCTCTCGATCACCATCGCCCCGGCGGCACTTAGCATCAACCTCTCCTCCCTGCCGAACGGCACCCTCGGCGTGCCTTACAACTCCCCGATCGGGATAACGGGCGGCACGGCACCTTACACCTGCGCTGTGACCTCGGGCGCACTGCCCCCGGGCCTCAGCCTCAACACCACTACCTGCGTGGTCAGCGGCACTCCGGTCGCCCCTGCCGGTACCGCGAACTTCACGGTCAAGGCGACGGACTCCACCAGTGCATCTGCATCGGGCGCGTTCGCGGTCATCATCTCCGCTCCCGCGACTCCGCTCGCACTCACCAATCCACCGTCTGGCATCGTTGGCACGCCTTACACGGGAGTGGTCGGGGTCAGCGGCGGCACGGCACCCTACACCTGCAACATCACGGCCGGCCTGCCCGCCGGTCTCACGGCTATGGGCTGCGCGATCAGCGGTACGCCGACCGCGCCTGCCAACGCAACCCTCACGGTATCGGCCAGCGATTCCACCACACCGACCGCCGAAACCATCACCAGCACCACGGTCCCCCTCACCATCGGCGTCGCGACCCTCACCCTCACGGGCACGCTGCCGCCCGCGGTCCAGAACGCGGCCTATAGCCAGACTCTGACCGCGACCGGCGGCGTCGCACCCTACACCTATGACCTGGCTACGGGCTCGACCTTGCCTGCCGGACTCACCCTCTCCTCCGACGGCACCATCAGCGGCACACCGACCACCATCGGGGTCACTCAGTTCACGGTGACCGCAACCGACACGGAGACGACTCCGCAGACAGCCAGCCTGAAGCTCAATCTGCAGGTGGTCTACCCGAGCACACCGAACGACTCCATCCTGAAGGGGCAGTACGCCTATCTCTTCCAGGGCTATGACGACGCGGTGCTGGGCGTGCTGGCCTACCGGACGGCGACCATCGGCAGCTTCACCGCCGACGGCACCGGCATCATCTCGGCCGGTGAGCTAGACAGCAACCACCAATCCACCGCCGCAACGGGTAATACGATCGGCAGCTCCAGCTTCGTCGGCACCTACACCATCGCCGCCGACGATACCGGAACGTTCGCCATCACCGCCTTCAACCCCGACGGCACGCCCGGAGCGACCAGAACCTACGCGATCTCGCTAAAGGCTCCGGTCGCACCGGCAACCGTCACCGCCGAGGGCAGCCTGATCGAAGCTGACGACGATCAGGTGGCCGGAACCAAGGGCGCGGGCACCCTGCTCCTGCAGACTCCGACGGCCTTCACCGCCGGACTCAAGGGCAACTATGCCTTCGGCCTCGAGGGCGCAATCCCCTGCATCCCGAGCTGCACCCTCGGCGTCCTGGCCGCACCGGTTGCTTCGGTCGGCGTCCTGACGGCGAACGGCGTGGGCGCGGTCACCGGCACCGGCGACGCGATCATCGAGACAACCAACTACACCAGCGCCGCGCTCACCGGAACGGCAGCGGCGACGGATGCCAACGGCCGTATCCAGCTCTCGATGAGTACGGCAGGCACCACCGCAAACTTCTACCCAACCGACTACGCGGTCTACGTGGTCAATGCCAATAACGCCTTCATCATGTCGACCGACAAGTACTCCAACTACATCCTGCTGGCCGGAACGGCGGCGCTCCAAACCCAGGCCACCTTCAGCAACACGTCGATGTCCGGCCCATTCGTCGGGTACGAGAACGCGCCGAGCAACCCCGGGTTGTTGGGGACCACGCTCCAGAATGTACTCAACCTCACCACCGCGAGCGTCTTCCAGGGCGATGGCACCTCGGACGGCAACTGCGCGATCAACAGTGTGGATTCGGGCGGCACGGCCCAACTGGTCAACGGCCTGACAGGTCTCGGCAGCGGCGTTCCAATCCTGAACGCTCTACTCGGTACCTACCAGTCGACGGGTGCGGTTACCTGCGGGGTCGCTGCATCGGGCCGCGGAGTCCTGACCTATCCGGTTCCGAGCGGTCTGCTGTCCGGGATACTGGCCCTCCTCGGTCTCGGGGGCACGCCTCCTCCGGCGCGCACCTTCTATCTGATCTCGCCCAACAACGGTTACTTCGTGGAGACGGGTTACGCGGGGCTGGGCCACCTTGAAGCTCAGACCAAACCTGCGGGTGGTTTCACTCTGGCCAACACCTTCACCGGGTCGTACGTGTACGGCACCACGCCGGCAAGCTCGGTGGCCAGTCTCGACGGAGTCGGCAGCTTCGCCTCCAACGGAGCCGGTCAGGTGACCTACACCGAGTCCCTGAACGTAGGGGTGGGCACGATCAACATCCTCGACCTGAGCGCAACCAATTCGGGGACATACGCGGCACCGAATGCCTTTGGCCGCTTCACGGTCAACTCATCGGCCACGGTCGTAGACGGCAACACGGTCATCGGGTCCAACCTGGTGCTCTACGCGATCACGCCCAACCGGTTCGCGATGGTCGATACGAGTGCATTGACGACCTCGCCTTCGGTCTCGCTGCTGTACTAGCCGTCAGGAACTCTGCTAACGCCGGGCCCGCAAGGGCCCGGAAGGAGATTCAACTCAATGCGTCCCACACTCTTGGCTTTGCTTCTTGTAACGCTCGGCAGCCCGGCGGCTTTCGCACAACATGACGGCGCCGGTTCCGCCCTGCTCGTGCCTCGGTTCGATGTCTCTGTCGGCTACAACTACATCCGCGCCAACGCGCCGCCGCCGGGAGGCTGCGAGTGCTTCGGCCTTCAGGGCGGCGCGGCTTCCTTCAGCTACCACATCACGGACTGGCTCAGTGCAGCGGGCGAGTTCACCGGCGGCCGCGCCGGCAACATCAGCGCGCTGGGCCAGAACCTGACGCTCTTCACGGTAGCGGGCGGCCCGCGCGTGCAGCTCACGGGACGGCGGTTCGTACCCTTCGGCCAGGCGCTCTTCGGCATCGGCCACGGTAGCGACTCGTACTTCCCCACGGGCACGACCTACTCCACCAGCGCCACCAACTTTGCCCTGCAGGCTGGCGGCGGTGTGGACTTCAGCCTGAACCGCCGGTTCTCTGTCCGGGCGTTCGATGTCGAGTACCTGCGCACCACCTTCCCCAATGGATCGACCAACACCCAGCAGCAGTTGATGGTCGGTGCCGGCGTCGTGGTGAAGTTCCGGGGCATGGGGCTGGTCCGGCACCATGAGGAGCGGGCAGAGGTCGCCCGTCCCAGCGAGATCACGTTCACCTGCAGCACGGCCTCGCCGACGGTTGAGCAGGGCCGGATGCTGGACATCGTCGGCTACGCCCACACCGAGCCTGACCAGGTGGACCTGAACTACACCTGGAGCTCGGACGCGGGTGCCATCGTCGGCAACGGCCGCCGCGTCTCCATCAACACGATGGGCGTGGCCCCGGGCAGCTATCACATCTACGGCCGGGTCTCCCTGGCCTCGAGCCCCTCGACCATGCAGGACTGCAACACGAGCTTCCAGGTGGCGGCACCGGCCGTGGCTGCGGCCCCTGCTCCCACGCCGACGATGCTCACGGTCGACCCGGAGAAGGAGAGGGTCTTCCACGAGAACGTGCAGGACGCCCTCTTCGACTACGACAGCTACAAGATTCGTCCGGACGCGCAGGCGGCCATCGACCATGCCGCAAAGTATATGAGCGACAACCCGGCGCTGGCGGTCACGGTGGGCGGCTACGCGGACGACCGAGGCTCGGCCGAGTACAACCTGGCCCTGGGCGTAAACCGCGCCAACGCCGCTCGCGACGCACTGATCGCGGCGGGAGTCTCGGGCGACCGCATCAAGATCATCAGCTACGGCAAGGAAAGCCAGGTCTGCGCGGCCCAGAATGAAGCCTGCTGGCAGCAGAACCGTCGCGCCGCCTTCCAGATGCAGCACTAAACCAAGCAGGGAACACCAACACGAAAAAGAGATCCAGGCTCATGCCTGGATCTTTCTTCTGCCCCTTCACCATCTTTGCCGTTACCTGTTCTTGCCTTTGCCTTTGCTGTTGACCGTTCTTGCTTTTGCCGTTGCTTGTCTTCTTGGTTGTCATTCAGGAGCGAAGCGGAGGAATCTGCTTCTGCTTTTGCCCTTGTCTTTGCTGTTGCTTCTGGGGGTAGGTCCGGGCTTCAGCCCCGAAATATGCTTTCTTCAACCCAATCACAAATCCTTCGATCCGAAAAAAGCGCTGAAGGCGCGCTCTATACCAGCCTAGGGCAAAGCCCTAGGTAACTGTATGAGTAGGAACGACAAGCGCTGAAGGCCCGACCTATCCCTGCCGCAAACCCGTACTGCCGAACCGGCCTCCTGCGCGGAGGGCGGGCATTAACACGCCTTTTTACTGCTTCGCGTGCAGCGCCGCCAACATCTCCACCACGGTTCGCCCTGTCACCGGATGCACCCACCCCGGCGCAATCTCCGCCAGCGGCTCCAGCACAAACGCCCTCTCGGCCAGCGCCGGATGCGGCAGCATCAGCTCCGGCGTATCCACCACCACCCCGTCCACCAGCAGCAGATCCAGATCAATCACCCGAGGCCCCTTGGCCACCACCAGATCCCGCCGCCGCCCCATCTCGGCTTCAATCGCCAACAGTCCCCGCAGCAGAGCAATCGGCGCAAGCTCCGTCTCCAGCAGCAACGCCCCATTCAAAAACCGTGGCTGATCCAGATACCCCACCGGCTCCGTATCGAAAAAACTGGAGACGGCCACCACGCTCCCCAGCGAACAGACTCGCTCAACCGCCGTCCGCAGGTTCTCCTCCCGCTCCCCAAAGCGCGAGGCAAGATTCGACCCCAGAGCCACCGCCGCCAGCATGGTTTAGGCGTGGACCGGCAGCAGGCCCCGGACCATCGCCTCATCCTGCGCCGTCTCTGGAACCTCATCGTATCCGTGTGCCAGCTCCCAGGCCGAGCGATCCCGCATCAGCCGCTGCACCAGCGCCGTGTGCATCGCGTGACCGGCGCGCTCGGCCACCACGCGGCCCTGAATCCGCCGCCCCGCCAGCGCCAGGTCGCCGATCAGATCCAGCACCTTATGCCGCACAAACTCATCGGCAAACCGCAGCGGGCCGTTCAGTACGCCCTGCCGGTTCAGGATGATGGCGCACTGGTCCGACGCCCCGCGAATCAGCCCCATATCCCGCAGCATCGGCTCGTCTTCCTTGAACCCGAAGGTGCGGGCGGGCGCGATCCAGCGCACATAGTCGCCCGTGGCCAGGTTGCCGGTAAAGGTCTCGCTGCCGATAGGCGCGGGAAAATCAATCGCGTAGTCGATCCGGTAGCCGTCGCCGGGATAGACGCCGATAAACTTCGACCCCTCCCGCACCTCGACTTCCTTCAAAATCTTCAGGTACTCGCGCCGCCGCCGCTGCTGCTTCAGCCCCGTCGTCTGGAAGGCCTGCACGTACGGCAGGGCCGAGCCGTCGAGGATCGGGACCTCGAGGTTATCCACCTCGACGATCACGTTATCGACGCCAAAGCCGATAAGGGCGGAGAGCAGATGCTCGGTGGTCTGGATCAGTACCGACTGCCGCATCAGCGAGGTGGCATAGCTCACCTTGGCGACGTTGCGCCCGGTCGCGGGAATCTCGAAGTTGTCCAGATCGGTGCGGCGGAAGACGATTCCCGAACCCGCCGGAGCCGGTACCAGCCGCATGGAGACCGGCGCGCCGCTATGCAGCCCCACGCCCGCAAAGCTGATCTCCGACCGGATTGTCTGCTCCAGGTGAGCTGAACCCTGCACCAGTATCGTTCTCCTACGGAGCCAGATTATCCCAGCACCGATGCCCGTGGGTGTGGCAAAAAAGCCACAGACGAGGCCACGGAACCACCTCTGACACGGGGGTGGGATACGATGACGAAGATGACCCTGCAAGCCCTTGCCACCGCCGCCGCCGCTCACTCGGGTTGGATCGAACAGCACCTCCGCGAACTGGTTGAGGTGGAATCGCCCAGCGAAGACCGCGCCGCCGTCAATGCCGCCGCAGCCCTGGTCGCGGGCTGGGCCAGGGAATTGAAGGGGCGTGTCAAGCTTCACAAACAGAAGGAGTTCGGAAACATTCTCAAACTCTGCTTCGGCCCCCGCACGGGCCGTCCGGTGCTGCTGCTGGGCCATCTGGACACGGTCTGGAGCCTGGGTACGCTGACCCAAATGCCGTGGCGCGAGCAGGACGGCCGCCTTTACGGTCCCGGCGTGCTGGACATGAAGGCCGGGGTGGTGATGGCGCTGGCCGCCATCAAGTGCCTGCAAGAGCAGAAGTTATCACGCCCCGTCCAGTTTCTGCTGGTCTCCGACGAGGAGGTCGGCAGCCCGGTCTCCCGCCACATCACCGAGCGGGTGGCGCTCGAAGCTGAAGCGGTCTTCGTGTTGGAACCAGCGCAGGGCCTGGCCTACAAGACCGCCCGCAAAGGCGTCGGCAACTATAACCTGCGGGTCACCGGCGTCGCCGCCCACAGCGGGGTCGATTTCGAGAGCGGCCACTCGGCCATACGCGAGGCGGCCCGCCAGATCGAGATTATCTCGGCCTTCACCGATCTCTCGCGGGGCCTCACCGTCAACTGCGGCGTCATCGAGGGCGGCACGCGCTCGAACGTCATCGCCGCCGAGTGCACCGTGGAGATCGACGTCCGGATCGCCCGCGCCGCCGACGCCCGCCTCATCGAGCGCCAACTGCGCGGCCTGCGCGCCACCGATCCGTCGTGCAAACTGGAGCTGACCGGCGGCATCAACCGCCCGCCGATGGAGCGCAAAGCGGGCACCATCCGGCTCTTCCGCCAGGCGCGAAGGCTGGCCGCCGGGCTGGGCTTCGAGTTGGACGAGGCCGCAACCGGCGGCGGCTCGGACGGCAACTTTACCGCCGCGCTCGGCGTGCCCACGCTCGACGGCATGGGTGCGGTCGGTGCGGGAGCCCATGCGGCCCATGAACACATCATCGCCGCCGAGCTGGTCCCGCGCACAGCCCTGCTCGCGGCCATGATCGCGAACCTGTAGCCCCGAAGCCTTTGCTTCTACGCGAAGCGTCGAGAACGGTACGAAGTACCGCCCGCCCGGCGTGAGGGCGCTTTTGCTTTTGTTTTGAATAGGGCTACTACAATCAAGACATGATTGCTCACCTGCGCGGACGCCTGATCTCGAAGTCTCCCAACCAGGCCATCGTCGAGTGCGCCGGTGTGGGCTATGACGTTGCCATCTCGGTGGCGACTTATACCGCGCTGCCGAACGAGGGAGAAGAGGCGCGCCTGCACATCTTCACCAAGGTGGCCGAAGACCAGCTCGCCCTCTTCGGCTTCGCCGAGACGCAGGAGAAGCGGCTCTTCGAGCGGCTGCTCACCATCTCCGGCATCGGTCCCAAGCTGGCGATCACGGTGCTGAGCGGCATCGCCGCCGACCGGCTGATCGCGGCGATCCGGGCCAGCGACCATGCCTCGTTGACAAAGATTCCCGGCATCGGCAAGAAGACGGCCGAGCGCGTGGTGCTGGAGCTGAAGGACAAGCTGGACGACCTGGCCACCGCGCTGCCCGCCGCCACCCCGGTTCTAAGCCACGGACCAGTGGGCGACGACGCCCTCTCCGCGCTGGTGAACCTGGGCTACGCCCGCGCCGTGGCCCAGAAGGCAGTCGAGACGGCGATTGCCCGCGACCCCGCAGTCACAGGCAGCTTCGAGGGACTCTTCCGTGCGGCCATGGGCTGCATCCGGTAGCACTTCGTGCCGTTCTCGGGGCTGCATGGGGAGATTGTAAGCATGGGGCCTCCCGCTGGTCGGCAGTGAAGATCGCTCGCTGCCGACCAGCGGGAGGCCCTCAGAAGATCATCCTACCCATACCGCCCCAAGAACGGCACGAAGCGCTTAAGCGCGGCGGCGGTAGCGGATGGAGAACTCATAGCCCTGGTTGGGGGGAAACAGCTCGGCTACCAGGCGCAGACGGGCGGCCAGCGCCGCCGGGGCCAGCAGCGGATACTCCCGCTCCCGCAGCTCCGAGTAGTCGAAGTCGACGGCCAGTGAGAGCAGGTAGATGGCGAGGGAGTCCGAAAACGCAGCCTCGACAAAGCTTAGCTTAGCCTTCTCATCGACCTTTACCTCAGCCTTAGCACCATCCTTGCGACTGGCGGGAGCGGTATAGGCCTGATTCCGGTGTTCGAAGGCGTCCTGGCTGGTCTCGCCGCGAACTTCGGCCAGCACCTGCGACCACGCCAGCTCGCTGAAGCGCTCCGGCACCCCGGCCGCGTCCACAAAGGCGTGGCCCACGTTGATGAAGAACTCGAAGGCCAGCGCAAAACGGTCGTTGACGACGCGGGTCGAGATGAAGACGCCCTCGGTGTCGCCCAGCTTCACGTTGCGGTGGCAGATGGCCTCATCGCCCAGGGCGGACGTGTAGGCTGACGCGATCATGGTCTCGTCGCTGCGCTGCGGCTCCGGCAGAGCCTCGGCCAGAGCCAGCGGGACGAAGTAGTAGGCCTTGCCGCCGAGCGCCGCCGCAATGGCCGAGGGCACAGCCTGCACCATACGGTTCAGGTCCTGCTCGGTCACCTCGGTCTCGCCAAAACTGCCGTAAACAACGCCGTTAGCCGCCTGACGGGTGGCGGTCTGCCGGGCTACTTCCGCGGCTCGAATCAGTCCATGCTGCACGATTTCAGCCATAAGGGTTTATTCTAAACTGCAATGGCACTTGCTCACGAAAACACGCCCAGAACCTTTGCCGCCGGCTATCTCTTTGGCGTTCCGCTCAACGGCCTGGGCTGGTTCGCCAGCCTGTTGATGGGGTTGGCGGCGGGAATGGCCGCCTTCTTCGCGGCGACCTTCTGCGGAATCTTCTTCATCCTCTTCTACAACACGGGTGGCCACCACACCGGAGCCGCCGCGCTGGACTACGCGGACAGCTACCGCCGTCTGGGAGTGCCGGTAGGCGCTGCGGTCGGGATATTCTCGCTCAGCTACCTGGGGATGCTGTGGATGCGCGGCAAGGCTAAGCGCGGCTAGGAATCTCTGCCTAAGCAGCGCCCTCCTGGGCGTTGGTCATCCAGCCCAGCGCACGCACCAGGTACGACTTCAGATCCTTGCGCTCGACCACCGCGTCGAGGAATCCGTGCTCCAGCAGAAACTCCGACCGCTGAAAGCCCTCCGGGAGCTTCTGCCGGATGGTCTGCTCAATCACACGCGGCCCGGCGAAGCCGATCAGTGCTCCCGGTTCGGCGATGTTCAGATCGCCCAGCATGGCGAAGCTGGCCGTGACGCCGCCGGTGGTGGGGTCGGTCATCAGCGAGATGTAGGGAATACCCGCGTCGTCCAGGCGCGCCAGTCCAGCGGAGATTTTTGCGAGCTGCATCAGGCTGGCGATGCCCTCCATCATGCGCGCGCCGCCCGAGGCCGAGACGATGATGAGCGGGTGTCGGGTCTCCAGTGACCGGTCGATGGCTCGGGCAATAGTCTCGCCGACCACCGCGCCCATGCTGCCGCCGATGAAGCTGTACTCCATGACCGAGAGCACTACCGCGTGCGGCCCCATGTGGCCGATGGCGTTGATGATGGCGTCGTTGAGGCCGGTCTTCTTCTGCGCTTCTGCGAGCCGCTTCTTATAGGGCTTCAGGTCGGTGAACTGGAGCGGGTCGGTGGACCGCAGCTCAAGGTCGACGAGTTGGTATCCGGGCTCGAGCAGGTTCTCGATGCGGTGGCGGGCGTCGAAGCGGAAGTAGAAGCCGCACTTGGGACAGACCTGCAGGTTGGCTTCGAGGTCGGCCTTGAAGATGGCCTGGCCGCAGTTGCCGCACTTGATCCAGAGGCCTTCGGTGCGAACGGTCTTCTCGGCGTCGTTGATGATCGCGTGGTTTTCGCGTTTGAACCAGCTCATGAGCTTCTCCGCTACCCTTCCCAAACCTTCTTATTGTAGTCGTTCTCGAGCCGAATAGCCTTGTCCCACGCGAAGCGTCGAGAACCGCACGAAGTGCCGCCCGCCCGGCGCGAGGGAGCTGTTGCCGTTGCTTTTGCCTAAAACTCGATACCCCGCTGCGCCAGAATCCCCTTTTGATATGCGTGCTTTACCTCGCGCATCTCGGTCACGGTATCGGCCAGCTCCACCAGCAGCGGGTGGGCGTTGCGCCCGGTCAGGATGACGTGGACCATCTCCGGTTTCTGCCGCAGCACCTCGGCCACGCGCTCGGGGTCGAGCATCTTGTAGCCGATGGCGTAGTTGATCTCGTCCAGCACCACGAGATCCCAATCCCCGGATAAGATAGCCTCGGCGGACTCGGCCCAGGCATCCTCGACCAGCTTCAGGTCGGCAGGGTCGGTCTCGGCTCCGCCCACCTTCACGAAGCCCTTGCCGAGCTGCTTGATGACGAAGTCCGGCCCAAGCTGCTGGGCAGCGTCCAGCTCGCCGTAGTGCCAGGAGCCCTTGAGGAACTGGAGAAAGAGCACGCGCATTCCGTTGCCGTGGGCGCGCATCGCGGTGCCCAGAGCGGCGGTGGTCTTGCCCTTGCCGGGGCCGGTATTGATAAGGATGAGGCCGCGTCGCGCGGTTTCCGGAGTGCTCATAGGCACTAGGAGAACACGACTAATGCCCGGAGTGGTACGGATGCCCGGCGAGGATCGTCAGCGCCCGGTAGATCTGCTCGGCAAGCACCACGCGGGCCAGCTCGTGCGGCAGCGTCATCGGGCCGAGCGAGAGCAGTTGCGAGGCGCGCCGGTGGCTGGCGTCGGACCAGCCATCCGCCGGGCCGATGGCCAGCACGACCATCTGCGCGGAGTCACGCTGCAACTGGCCAAAACGCTCGGCAAGCTGCTCGGAGCTGAGCTGCTTGCCCCGCGAATCCAGAAGAATCGTAACGGCTGGCGTGCGTGCGGACTGGCGCTCGATCCACGCCCAGAACTCAGCCTCGGAGGAGGTCACCTGGGCCTCGGTGGCCGAGTACTTAGCCGCGCGGCCCAGGTAGAGATCGACGAGGGCGGCCATCTCCCGGTTCTTGGCGGGCCGGCCCTCGCGGATGCTCATCAGGATGATCTTCACAGCGGTTTACTTCTTTGCGGAGGTCTTTTTAGCGGCCTTCTTCGCAGTTTTTTTCGCCACGGTCTTCTTCGCCACGACCTTTTTAGCCGGAGCTTTCTTGGCCGCTTTCTTAGCCACAGTCTTCACGGCAGCCTTTTTGGCGACGGCCTTCTTCGCGGCTGTTTTCTTAGCCGCCACGGGCTTGGCCGTCTTGGTCCGGGTCGAGTCGATCAGGGCCTTCAGCTCCGAGCTTAGCTCGGCGACGCTGATGGTCGTGGCCGACTTGCGCAGGCGCTCCAGACCATAGTGCGCGCGCTTCTCCGCGGAGAAGACATGGACGATGAAGTCCACATAGTCCATCAGGATCCACTCGCCCTGGCGGCGGCCTTCGACCGAGGTCGGATAGACGCCGAAGTCGCGCTTGAGCCGGATCTCGATCTCGTCGGTGATGGCCACGTTCTGGCGGTCGTTGGTGCCGTTGCAGATGAGGAAGTAGTCCGTCAACGCGCTCTCGGAGGGGTCGAGCGCGAGGATGCGGATGTCTTCGGCCTTCTTGTCTTCGCAGGCGGCAGCGGCGGCGAGCAGAAGCTGGTAGCTTTCGGTTGAGGGCATGATGCTCCTTAGTTCTCTATCGTATAGCGTCGCCGAACCACACACCAGAAGCAACAGCAAAAGCGCCCTAACGCCGGGCGGGCGGCACTTCGTGCGGTTCTCGACGCTTCGCGTGAAAGGCAAAAGATGCTAGCGGTACAGCCCTCGGCTTTGGATAAACTCAGCCACCGGTGCGGGCAGCAGCTCCCGGCAGGCATCGCCCTCGCGCAGCCTCTGCCGAAGCGCCGTGGCGCTCACATGCTCCTGAACCTCGTCGAGCAGGTGGATGCGGGCGCGTTGTGCGTCCGTCAGGGGGAATCCCTCGGGATCGGCGAGCGTGTGGCCGGGGCGGCTGACCACGATCCACTCGGCCAGCTTCAGTAGCCGTTCCGGCTCTCTCCATCGGGCTAGATCGTGAAAGCTATCCGCGCCGACCAGGTTGAAGATCGTGGCTCCGGACTGCTGGCGGGCCATCTCAGCCAGGGTATCGACGGTGAAGTTGGGAGCGCCGTCCGGGTGCGGCGCGTCGATCTCCGAGGCCGCGAATCGGGCATCCCCCCGGCAGGCCAGCGCCGCCATCTCGAGGCGGTCGCCGAAGCCTGCAACGCTGGGATCCACCTTCAGCGGCTGGCGTCCGGTGGGGGCAAAGAGCACCGTGTCCAGCCGGAAACGATCCGCCGCTGCGGCTGCAATGGCTAAGTGCCCGCGGTGGATGGGGTCGAAGGTGCCCCCGAAGAGAGCGACGCGCATGGCCGGATTAGTGGCGGTTCCTGCCCCACTGCGGCAGGCGGAAGGTGAGGCCCGAAGAGAAGGTGATCAGCTTGGCCGCGGGGAATCCCGTGCCGGTGTTACCCAGGGTGCTGTTGCTGGCCGTCACCAGCGAGCTGTAGCCCACCTCGAAGACGCGGAAGTTGACGTGATGGCCCAGCTCGTAGTCGGCTCCGCCCAGCACGCCGTAGCCCAGCTTGCCGACCGTGGCCTGGGTGTGCGGCGCGCGTGTGGTGCCGACGCCGACGAATGGCTCCACGTACGGGTGCAGCCGGTGCGTCGTGGGCCAGAAGGCGATGCGCGGGCCGAGCTGGAAGCTGTTCAGCAGCGCGTTGTTGCCGTGCAGCACGGCGTCGCGCAGGTCGACGCCGACCTCGACCGTCCGGCTGGACATGGGAATGTCGTAGTAGCCGCCGAAGACGACGCCGTAGAAGATGCGCGAGGTCGTATTCTGCCCCAGGAACGAGAACTGGCTGTTGTCCACAGTCGAGTTGCTGACGCGCGCGGCGATCGGGTTCAGGTAAATAGCACCCTGCGCGTGGGCGGAGGCGGGAACGAGAACGACGGCAAGGGCGAGAACGACGGCTACGACGAGGGACCGCAATTTCATGTGTGAGTGTCCTTAGAGCTGGCGTGCTGACGAACGGAAGATCGGGTGCAAGCGTAAAAGCGATCCGTTTAGATCAAGAGTATTGATCGGCTGCGGGTTTGAGAAGGCGGCGGCCCGGGTCATGCCCGGCCACGGGCCGAAGGAGCCGGCGGAGGGTAGTTGGGTTTGCGTTTCTTGGCGGCAACAGGGGCTGGGGTCAGGTCCACCGTCCGGTGCGCGGCGACTGCCTCGGCGATGCCGAACTTCAGCGGCTCGATGCCCTCGCCGGTCACGGCGGAGATCTCGTAGAAGGGCAGCTTGCGCCGCTTGGCCATCGCCCGCAGCTTCTTCAGCTTGTCGGGATTGGCCACGTCGGCCTTGGCCGCGACCAGGATCGTCGGCTTCAGGATCAGGTCCGGGTCGAAGCTCTTCAGCTCAGCCGTGATGACCTTGAAGTCCTCCACCGGGTCCGGTCGTCCCGAGCCGTCGGAGATATCGACCAGGTGAACGATGACGCTGGTGCGCTCGATGTGCTTGAGGAACTGGATGCCCAGCCCCGCGCCCAGGTGCGCGCCTTCGATGAGCCCCGGCAGGTCGGCGATGGTGAACGACTGCTCGTGCGGCCAGTCGCCCACCGAGACCACTCCGAGGTTCGGCTCGAGCGTCGTAAACGCGTAGTTGGCGATCTTGGGACGGGCGGCGGAGAGGCGCGAGATCAGGGTCGACTTGCCCACGTTGGGGTAGCCGACGAGGCCAGCATCGGCCAGCAGCCGCAGCTCCAGGCGCAGGCTTTTCTCTTCGCCGGGTCGGCCCAGCTCGTGCTCGCGCGGAGCCTGGTGGGTGCTGGTGGCGAAGTGCTGGTTGCCGCGTCCGCCGCGTCCGCCGCGCGCGACCACGAAGGTCTCGCCGGGGCGGGTGAAGTCGTGGAGCTGCTCGCCGGTTTCTTCGTCGAAGAGGACGGTGCCGATGGGGACTTTGAGTATTGTGTGCTCGCCCGCGTAGCCGGTGCAGTTGGAGCCGAGGCCGTGGCCTCCGCGCTGCGACTTGTGCTCGGGGTTGAAGCGGAAGTGGACCAGCGTGTTGTGGCTGAGCGAGGCTTCCATGATGATGTCGCCGCCGTGGCCACCATCGCCGCCGGAGGGGCCTCCGCGCGGCACGAACTTTTCTCGCCGGAAGGCCATGCAGCCGTTGCCGCCGTCACCGGCCTTCACTCGAATTTTTGCTTCATCAATAAACATTGCAGCTTTTAGTGTATCTGGTACTTTGGCGAGAATTTTTCTTTCCGACCAACGGGAGGGCACTTCGTGCGGTCTTGGGAGCTGCATGGGAGGGATCAACGATATGGGGCCTCCCGCTGGTCGGCAGCGAGCATTGTTAGATCCCGACCAACGGGAGGACCACGCGCAGCAGTAAAAAGGCGGGCAGCGGGCCCGTCCGGCAGGACAAACAACAGCAAAAGCGCCCTAACGCCGGGCGGGCGGTGCTTCGCACTGTTCTCGACGCTGCGCGTAAAAGGCACTTCTTTTCAGAAAGGATTCCCATTTTCATACAACTCCAGTAGTCTGCGGGCATAGCCCAACCGTTCCGCGCCTCCGCAGAGTTGTGATCGAGCGCAAGGAGCAACATGCACCATCTCCGCCGCCCAGAGCTGTTCGCGGCCAATTCGTCTCGTTGCCTGCGCGTGCTCGCCGCGCTGTGCCTCTTTTATTGCTGCCTCATCGCAAGGGCGCAAGGCCCGGTCGATAGCGCCCTCCGCGGAGTCGTCGCCGACCCATTCCGAGGAGCCGTCGCCGGAGCCAGAGTCGTCGTCCACAACACCGATACCCAGGCCGAGCGGACCGCCTACACCGGCAGCGACGGCAGCTTCCTCGTCCCGCACCTGCCCCCCGGCAGCTACAGCGTCACCGCCGCCGCGCCGGGCTTCAGCACCGGCCGCCAGACCGAGCTGACGCTGGCCCTGGGCGAGACCGCCGAGGTGCGAATGGGCCTGGCGGTCGCCTCGAGCGTCACCGTCACGGCGGAGCCGGAGCCGGAGGCGCTCGTGGCCAGCCTGCGTCCCGAGGATCTGTCCCTGCTGCCCATCAACAACCGCCGCTGGCAGAGCTTCGCCGAACTCACCCCCGGCGTCGAGCCTGACCAGGACGGCGACGGCCTGCTCAGCTTCCACGGCCTCGCCTCCACCCAGAACAGCCTGCTGATCGACGGGTTGGACGCCAACCAGAGCTTCAGTTCGGTCCCGCTGGGCACGGGCAGCGACCGCGCGGGCAGCGGCTCCTTCGGGATGCACGGCCTCGGTCGCGGTCGTGCCTCGGGCGCGCCCACCAGCTTCTCCCAGCAGGCGGTGCGCGAGTTCCGCGTCTCCGGCCAGGGCTACTCGGCGCTCACCGGCCACGCGGGCGGAGGCGTCATCACGACGGTCTCGAAGTCCGGCACCAGCACGCTGCATGGCTCGGGATTCCTGCTGATTCGCTCGAGTGCCCTCGCCGCCACCAGCCCGCTCTCCATCGCCACCACCTATACCGACGGCGTCATCTCCTCCGGGCTGGTCAAACCGCAGGACCTGCGCCAGAACTTCGGCGGCACCCTGGGCGGGCCGGTGCTGCCGCGCCACGGTCTCTTCTACTTCTACGCCTACGACCAGCAGCGCCGCGACTTCCCGGCCATCTCCTCCCCGGTCTACGCGACGTTCTTCGCCCTTACCCCCACGCAGAGGGCTTTACTGGCTAACCGTGGCGTCTCGACCGCCGCGACCAACGCCGCGCTCGACTACCTCAGCTCGCTGACCGGCACGGTGCCCCGCCGCGCCGACGAGACCATCAACTTCGGTCGAATCGACTGGCGCTTCACCCGCCGCAACACCCTGGGGATCGCCTACAACCGCGTCCGCTGGACCTCGCCCGCCGGACTTGAAAGCTCTCCCGTGGTCGCGCGCGGACGGGCCAGCCTGGGCAACTCCACCGGCTCGCTCGACCAGATTCTGCCGCACCTGAACACCATCTTCGGCGCTCACCTGAGCAACGCGCTGCGGGGCCAGATCAGCCACGATCTCCAGTTCGAGACGCCCCAGCCCAACCTGCCGCAGGAGCCGACCGTCGGCCCCGGCGGCTTCGCGCCCGGGGTCAACATCGGGCCGCAGGGCTTCCTCTTCGGCACTCCGGCCTCGGTCTCGCGCATGGCCTACCCCGACGAGAGCCGCTACCAGATCTCCGACACCCTGAGCTACGGACGCGGGCGGCACCTGATCCAGCTCGGCGGCGATCTTTCGCTGGTGCATGATCTTGTATCGACGCTGGCCAATGCCGCCGGAACCTTCAGCTACGACTCCTCGCTGGTCAACGGCCACGCGGGCGGGCTGGTCGACTGGATCACCGACTACACCTTCAACGTGCACGCCTACCCCAACGGCGCGTGCCCCAGCATCAACGCCGCCGACCACCTCTTCTGCTTCCGGTCCTTCACCCAGAGCTTCGGCCCGCAGGCTGTGGCCTTCGACACGCAGGAGTGGGCGGCCTTTGTTGAGGACCAGTGGCGGGTCGGGCCGCGCCTCCACTTCAACATCGGCCTGCGCTACGAGTACGAGCTGCTGCCCCTGCCGCAGCTTCCGAACCCCACGCTGGACGTCATCTTCTCCACTCGCGGCGCGACCAGCATCTTCCCCGAGGATCGCAACAACCTCGCCCCTAGAGTGGGCCTCGCGTGGTCTCCCTTCGGCGAGGGACGCGGCCTCATCCGGCTCGGCTACGGCATCTTCTACGGACGCCTGCCGGGGACGACGATCCGTTCCGCGCTGGCCAATACCGCCGAACCCGGCGCGACGACGAAGATCCGCATTACCCCCTCCACCGAGACCGACTGCCCGCAGGTCGCGAACCAGGGCTTCGGCTACGCCTGTTCGTATCTCTCGGCTCCGCCCTCAGCCGTGGCAGCCACGACCACCGCCACCGTCTTCGACCGCCGCTTCCGCATCCCGATGATCCAGCAAGGCAGCCTCTCGCTGGAACGCAGCCTGGGTGCGGGGCTGGTGCTGAGCGCCACCTACGTGATGAACCTCGACCGCCAACTGGCCAGCTCGACCGATATCAACATCGCACCTTCGACGGAGACGAGCACCTTCCAGCTTCAGGGCGGCGGGCCTCCGACCGGCGCTCAAGCGGGAACCCAGCCCGGCTTTACCTTCCAGGTTCCCCTCTATACAGAGCGGATCACGCCCCTCTTCGGGCCGGTCACCGATATCACCTCCAACGTGAACGCCACCTACAATGCGGGTGTTCTGGCGCTCGACCGGCGCACACGCGGCGGGCTGGAACTGCGCGCGAGCTACACGTGGTCGAAGGCGATCGACTACGGGCAGGCCGCCTACGGGACACCCCGGACCAACGCCCAGTTCGACCCCATGACGATCCGCTACGACAAGGGCCGCTCGGCCCTGAGCTACCCACAGTCGCTGCATGTGGCGGCGGTGTGGCAGCCTGTGGTGCACGGGCGGGGAGTGAAACGCACGGCGGCGGGGTGGTCGTTTGCGCCCATTCTGACGGCGCACTCCGGACGTCCGTACACGCTGCAGATCTTCGGCGGCTCCACCCTCAAGGGCGGGCGGGAGAGCATCAACGGCTCCGGCGGCGCGACGTACCTGCCCACCGTGGGCCGGAACACGCTGCGCCTGCCGCCGGTCGTGAACCTCGACCTGCGTGCGGCCAAGACCATCGCCTTCGCCCACCCGGACCGGCTGCGGCTGCGCCTGAGCGCCGAGGCATTCAACCTGACCAACCGGCTGAACCTCTCCTCGGTGAGCCAGAGGGCTTATCTGGTGGGGACGGCTGTGTCGGGGGTGACGCCGCTCATCTTTCAGGACGCGGCAACGATTGCATCGGAGGGGCTGAACACTCAGCCCTTCGGCGCACCCACCTCGGCCAGCACCAGCCTTAACCGCGAGCGGCAGATCCAACTAGGGCTGCACCTGGAGTTTTAAGCCTTTCACGCGAAGCGTCGAGAACCGCACGAAGTGCCGCCCGCCCGGCGTTAGGGCGCTTTTGTTGTTGCTTCTGGTTTCTCCATCAACGAGAGCCAGTGCAGCACCGTTGTCTCCAGCTCGATGCGCTTGCCCGAGTAGCCGTGATCGGTGGCGATGTGGACCGAGCTGACCTGCGTGCCCCCGGCGTGGCGGATGCCCTCGGCCAGCAGCACCGCCGAGGCCGCGCCGCCGTCGTCCGAGGTGACGATCAGCGCGGGCCGCGTGGTGAGCTTGGGCGCGAAACCCGCCAGTGCCCACTCGTGCGAGTGGCTGATGAGCTCCTGCGCGAGGCTCTCGGGAGTGCATCCGGCCAACGGGGCCAGCCCCTCGGCGGCCAGGTTCGCGGCTACGGCGGTGACAACCTTCTGCATTACCTCCGGATTGGCGCTCGGCGGAGGTGTGGCGCGTCCGGCCATATCGGCGGCGGAGATGAGCACTGCACCCCGGATTGTGGGGTCCTGGGCGGCGGCGTACGTGGCCATCAGTCCGCCCATACTGTGTCCGGCGACGACGATGTTGGCGGGATCTAGCCTCAGCTTCTTCGCCACGGCGGGGTCCCGCAGGTAGGAGATGGCGGCCTGAGTGTCCTCCATGGCGTGGCCGAAGGAGAACGCGCCGGGCGTGCCCCAGGAGCCGCGGTAGTTGAAGTAGAGGACGTCCCACCCGGCGCGGCGCATGGCCTGGGCCAGATCGAGGTTCTTCTCGTTGCCGGGAAAGCCGTGCAGCAGAACGACGGCGGGGTGCGGTCCGGCTCCGGCGGCGACGTAGACCAGGGCGTTCATCATCGCGCCGTGGCTGGGGATCTGCATCGTCTCCATGGTGGGCGGGTTCGCTGCGTCGGGCGCGGGATCGGTCGTGATGGCGGGCAGAAGCTGGGCGCGTAGGGAGAAGGTCGACATAAGGATGAGGGATGCGGCGGCGAGACGAAGTCGCTGAATCGGCATGAGTCGATTCTGGTCGGGATGGGGAGGGCTGTAAAGTAGCATCCTCAAAAACTCATAAAGGACGCATAAAATATAGGGGTGAGCTATACCGAACAGTACGACGTGGTCGTGGTTGGCGCGGGGCACGCGGGCTGTGAGGCCGCGATGGCGGCGGCGCGGATGGGGCTGCGCACGGCGATCTTCACCCTGAACCTCGACCTGATCGCGCAGATGTCCTGCAACCCGGCTGTCGGAGGCATCGCCAAGGGGCATCTTGTCCGCGAGATCGACGCGCTGGGCGGGGTGATGGGGCAGGTGGCCGACTCGGTCGGCATCCAGTTCCGGCTGCTGAATACCTCGCGCGGCCCTGCGGTCTGGAGCCCGCGTGCGCAGTGCGACAAGGCGCTCTACCGGGTGCGGATGCGCGAGCTGCTGGAGTCGCAGGCGAACCTCTTCATCAAGCAGGCAGAGGTGGTGGACGTGTTGCTCGACACCGACGCGGCGGGCCGCCGCACGGCGCGGGGACTGGTGCTGCGCGACGGGCGCACGGTGCTGGCGGCTGCGACGATCGTGACCACGGGCACCTTCCTGAACGGGCTGATCCACTGCGGCGAGCAGCGGTACTCGGCTGGCCGCAGCGGCGAACCAGCCAGCGTGCTGTTGGGAGAGAGCCTGAAGCGGCTGGGGCTGCGCGAGTGCCGGTTGAAGACCGGGACGCCGCCTCGGCTCGACGGCCGCACCATCGACTGGAAGCAGTTTGAAGAGCAGCCGGGCGACTCTGAGCCGACGCCCTTCAGCTTCAGCACGCGGCAGATTCCGCTGCGGCAGATCTCCTGCCACATCGCCCGGACGACGCCCGAGACGCTGCGGCTGATCCGCGAGAACGTGCATCGCAGCCCCATGTACTCGGGCCAGATTGCCGCCGTGGGGCCGCGCTATTGCCCCAGTATCGAGGACAAGATCGTCCGGTTTCCCGACAAGACGCAGCACCAGTTCTTCCTCGAGCCCGAGGGGCTGAACACGCACGAGGTCTACGTCAACGGCATGTCCACCAGCCTGCCGATGGAGATTCAGGCCGCGATGGTGGCGTCGATCCCCGGCCTCGACCGGGCCGAGATGCTGCGGCCGGGGTACGCCATCGAGTACGACGCCATCGACCCGACGGAGCTGAGCCGATCGCTCCAGGTGAAGCAGATTGCGGGGCTGTTTCTGGCCGGGCAGATCAACGGGACCAGCGGCTACGAGGAGGCCGCGTGCCAGGGGATGATGGCCGGGATCAACGCGGCGCTGGCCGTACGCGGCGAGGAGCCGTTCACGCTCGACCGCACCGAGGCGTACATAGGCATCCTGATCGACGACCTGATCTCGAAGGGAACGGACGAGCCGTACCGGATGTTTACCTCGCGGGCGGAGTTCCGGCTGCACCTGCGGATCGACAACGCCGACCGGCGGCTGACCCCGCATGGGCGGCGGCTGGGGCTGGTGGACGACGCGGCCTGGACCGCGTACGAGTCGCGGAGAGCACGGGCGAAGGGCTTTCAGGAGTTGCTGGAGTCGACGCGGCTCGACGCCAGGGAGCTGCCGCCGGAGATGGTGGCGAAGCTCGATGGGGATAGGACACAGCTCTCCGGGCAACTGGTCTCGGACTTTATCAAGCGGCCGGAAGTGGCACTTGAAGAGCTGGTGCCTTCACTGCGGCCATTGCTTACGGGCGAGCTTTACGCTCCGTGGATGGAGCAGGGTTCGAGCGTGGCGATGGCGTGGGTGCGGGCCGAGATGCGGGCGGTCGAGACCGAGATCAAATACGCCGGGTATCTGAACCAGCAGCTCCGCTCCATTGCGCGGATGAAGAAGGCCGAAGGGCAGCGCATCCCGGATTGGTTCGACTATGCGAGCGTCTCCGGCCTCTCGCGCGAGATGCAGCAGACGCTGATGCGCGTGCGTCCCGAGACGCTGGGGCAGGCCAGCGGGCTGCCGGGGGTGACGCCCGCGGCTGTGTCGCTGCTGCCGGTGTACATCGAGATTCAGGGGCGGAAGCGGGCTGCGGCGCTTACGGCTTGATCTGTGCCGGTTCTAGCGAAGAGCAAGGCGAAACGGGGAAAAAGGGATAAAAAGGATTAAGGCGGATTAAACAAAGGCAAGGACGCTTGCAGATCTCGTGGTGGAGCAAAAGATCATTCTCGAGTTGAAGGCGGCGGATCAGATATTGAAGATTCACGAGGCCCAGCTACTCAACTACCTGCGGTGTTCCGAGATGGAAATTGGGCTTCTCCTGAACTTTGGGCCTATGCCTAAGTTCAGGCGGCTGGAGTTTTGTAGTGAGAGGAAGCACCTGGCTTGCATACGCGAATCGGAACATGTCGGGGCTACGTCTAACGTTTGAGAGGCTATTATGGCGCGCATCGGCTGGTTTGTGGCATCGGTTCTTCTGCTGGTTATTCTCTTCGTGGGGTATAGGCGTATGGCGGTCGTCTCGGCTGCAAGTGCGGCTCCTATCCCGGCTCCTGCTGCCGATGACGCTCTGGCCAGTGCGCCGGGGCGCGCTACCGCCATCTTCGCGGGCGGCTGCTTCTGGGGCACGCAGTCCGTCTTTCAGCGCGTAAGGGGCGTCACCGGGACCATGGCCGGATATGCGGGCGGCTCGGCTGCTACCGCCACCTACGAGCAGGTGACCACCGAGAAGACCGGTCATGCCGAGTCGGTCGAGGTGATCTACGACCCCTCGAAGATTACCTATGGGACGCTGCTGCGCATCTTCTTCTCGGTCGCTCACGACCCCACCCAGCTCAATCGGCAGGGGCCGGATGTCGGCACCAGCTACCGCTCGGCGATCTTCTACACCGACGAGCATCAGCACAAGATGGCGGCGGACTACATCGCGCAGCTCGACGCTGCGCGTGTGTTTCACGGCAAGATCGTGACCCAGTTGACCCCGCTCAAGGGTTTCTACGATGCGGAGAGCTACCACCAGGACTACGCGACCAAGAACCCCAGCAACCCGTATATCCAGGTCTGCGACGCGCCCAAGACTGCGGCGTTGAAGAAGCAGTTCCCGGAGCTGTTTGTGCCTTATAATGGGCATTGAAGAGCGCTTTGTTCCCGGCCAGCGGGGACCACGCGAAGCCGAGAACTGCGCGAAGTGGACCCGTCCGGCAGGATGCCTTTCCTCTTTTGAAGAAAGCATACCTCGGGGGCTAAAGCCCGCATTGGTGGTTGGTTTTAATGTCCGGGCTAAAGCCCGGACCTACCTCAGAAGCAACAGCAACAGCTCCTCTTCCCCTCAGTGGGAATGGGGCTGTTGCTTCAACCCGCTTCCCCGGCGAACTCGTCGATGACGGTGTCGATCTCCTGGTCGAAGCCGTCCAGCAGCGTGGCCAGAAAGGCGTCGGCGTCCATCTCCTCGTCCTGCTCCTGGTGGATCAGCACAATGTTGCGGGCGAGGTCGGCGAGCATCACGCCCCACGCCGCCGGGTCTTGCCAGACACCGCCGCGCAGGCTCACCTGCTGGGTCTGATCGGCGATCCAGACGCGCAGCAGCTCGAAAGAAGATTTGTCGCCCGCGGCGGAGTCGGGGATGCGAAGTTGATTGTCGATGGCCATGAGTGTTTCTCCCTCGGTTTAGGGTACATGGGGTCGATGAGATAGGTGTGTCAGCGCGGCTTCAGCGGCGGCGGGTTCGCCAGCCGGTCGCCCTTGTCCTTATGGCCAAAATCGAGGCCGAACTTAGGCTCGCCGTTGGTGCCCGAGACCTTGAACGGCACCTCCAGCCCCGCGCCGTGTTTGGCCAGAAAGGGGTCCACGGCCTTCAGGAGCCAGCTCTTCCACGGCGTCACCACCATCTGCGAGGCCTTGGCCTGGGTCCGGACCTTGCCGTGGAAGTCGAAGGTCTTGCCGTCGAGCGTGTAGAGTCCTTCGAGTACCACGGCCGCGCCGGGGATGGTGTAGTTCAGGTTCGAAAAATCCATACGCCCGCCGGTCATCTGGAAGACGCCGGTCATCTGCGAGTTGACGATGGCGGCTCCGGGCTTGGCGTCCTCGGGACGGCCCTCGGCGCGGGCGCTCAGCTCATCGACCTTCTGCTGCCACGCGGGGTTGGTGAACCGGACCTGGTGCAGTGTGAATCGGCCCTTCAGGTTGAGCTTGTGGGTGACGCTCTCCTTGCCCGGCGGGATGTGGATGTGCGAGCGCGTGCCGAAGACGCCGGTCATGATGACGGGCTGCGTCTTGACGGCGAGTTGGAGGAAGTCCTCAATGCGTCCGGCGGGGACGTCGAGGTCGAGATCGATGATGTGGCCCTGCCCCTTCACGTTGACGATCTCGCCGTTGCAGGTGAAGCGCGAGTGGCCCAGCAGGGCGTCGACGTGTTGCAGGTAGGTATCGCCGCTGGTGCCGTCCACCACGGCGCTGAAGGTGGTGTCGAGCGGCATGGGGTGGCTGGCGCTGTCGAGCGAGAAATTGGGCACACGAGCGGTGCCCTGTACGCCGATGCGGTTGAGCTGGCCGCTGAAGTCGCCCACCGAGGAGAGCACGCCGCCGATGCCCTTGATGGGGTATAGGTTGGCGTGGTCGAAGGTGTAGTGACCGTCGAGCGGCGAGTCGCCGGGACTTTCGACATTCCACGGGCCGAAGTGGCCGGTGGCGTGGATCTTGCCCTCGGGGATACCGTTAGTGATCTGCGCCTCGTAGGGCCAGGGCGTGTTCGGCCCGAAGTCGTGCAGGGAAATGTGCGTGAGGATGAAGATCTTGGGGTCTTTGCCGGGCTTCGCCGTCTGGATCACCAGTGCGGAGTCGTCGCAGACGATCTCGTCCACCTGAATGTCGATCTTGTGTTTCGTCCTGGGCTGGCTGGGAGAAGAAGCAGCCACCTGTTGGCGGACCTCGCGCGGCGGGATGGTGACGTTGAGACCTTCGACGTGGACGGTAGAGACGTGCATCGGCTTGACGAAGAGGTCGCGGATTCCGGCGTGGAAGTAGAAGCTGCGCACGGAGATGAGCGGCGCGTTGGCTCCTGCGGCGACGACGTCATACGGCGGGAAGATGCGCAGGCCGGAGCCCGAGACCTCCAGCCCCTTGAGTAGGGAGACTTGCAGATCGTCCAGCTCGACGCGGCTCCTGAACCGTTCGGAGAGCGTCTCGATGACGCGCCCCTTGAGGATGGGCGTGGCCCGGCGGATGACGACGATGGCCGCAACAGCGAGACCGGTAATCACCAGCAGGACAGCGACGATGATCCAGCGCCAGATGTGGCGGGATGCAGGGTGTTGGGCCGCGCTCGGTTCCAGAATTGCCAAATTGAGGCCTCTCGGAGTTCGATGCGGCAGCAGCCAGTGGAGGTGCACTGTCAAAGCAACGGCAAAAGCGTCCTCACGCCGGACAGGCGGCACTGCGTGCGGTTTTGGACGCTTCGCGTGTTTTCTGCCCCAATTCAACCTCGTTTCCCTGATCTCCACAGGCTTTCCTCAGGCTCCACAGGGGCTATTGATCGCTTAGAGTCTCTTCAGCCTGCATCGAGCCGACGAGAGGGTTACTCTGGAGTTAGCTCTATGGCAAGCTACCCCCAGATCGTCTCGTCGAACAACGAGGACCAACGCCCCGCCTCGCTGCACGCCGAGCAGACCATCCTCGGAGCCATGCTGGTCGAGCCGCTCGCCATCGTCGACGCGACCATGCTCCTGAAGACCGACGACTTCTCCCTCGATTCGCACCGCAAGATCTACGACGCCATGCTGCATCTGGCCGAGGTCGGGTACGCGGTCGATATCGTCACCGTCTCCGAGCACCTGCGCAAGAAAAAAGAGCTGGACTCCATCGGCGGGCAGGCCTATCTGGCCTCGCTCAGCGAGGGCCTGCCGCGCAAGCTCTCCATCGAGAGCTACGTCCGCATCGTCCGCGACAAGAGCCTGATGCGGCAGCTCATGCAGGTCTGCGACATGGGCATGATGGAGGCGTCGGACCAGTCGCTCGAAGCCATCGACGTGCTCAACCAGGTGGAGACGCGGCTGATGGAGATCTCCGAGCACGCCGTTACGGGCGGGTTTTCCGATATCGCCGACATCGTCAAGAACTCCTTCGGGACGATCGACAAGCTCTACGAGCAGGGCCGTGAGATCACCGGGCTGGCCACGCACTACATCGAGTTCGACCGCATGACCAGCGGCCTCCAGGAGTCGGAGCTGATTATCATCGCGGCCCGGCCTTCGATGGGAAAGACCGCCTGGGCGATCAACATCGCGCAGAACGCGGCAGTGAAGGACGGCAAGGTAGTGGCGGTTTTCTCGCTCGAAATGAGCAAGGAGAGCCTGCTGCGACGTATGCTCGCCAGCGAGGCGATGGTGAACTCGCGCAAGATCCAGACGGGCTTTTTGCCGCGTGAAGACAAGGGCAAGCTGCTGGCGGCGCTGGAGCGGCTGATGGAGTCGAAGATGTTCGTCGACGACACGCCGGGCATCACGCTGGCCGAGATGCGGGCCAAGGCGCGACGGCTGAAGCAGACCGAGGGGCGGCTGGACCTGATCGTGATCGACTACCTTCAGCTCATGACCGGCTCGGTAGGCAGCGGCCAGAAGAAGTTCGAGAACCGCACGCAGGAGGTCTCTTCGGTCTCGCGCGGACTGAAGGCGCTGGCCAAGGAGATGAAGGTGCCGGTGGTGGCGCTGTCGCAGCTCTCTCGTGGCAGCGAGCAGAGGACCGGTGACAAGAAGCCGCTGCTGAGTGACCTGCGTGAGTCGGGTTCGATTGAGCAGGATGCCGACGTGGTGTGCTTTATCCATCGCGAGGAGTACTACGATCGCGAGAACGAGGACCTGAAGGGTAAGGCGGAGATCATCGTGGCCAAGCAGAGAAACGGCCCGACGGGATCGGCGCATCTGGCGTATATGTCGGATTACACGCGGTTTGAGAATCTGGACACCAGCCACGGCGGCGGTGGCGGCGAAGATTTTTAGTTAAGCAAGAACCACGCGAAGCGTCCAAAACCCCACGAAGTGGTGCCCGCCCGGCATGAGGGCGTTTTCGTTTTTCCCTACTGACACAATGCTGTCAGCAGGCTACGCCTATCGTCATCCTCATGGTCAACCAGACCCGAGGAGACGGAAGATGACTGCCACAGCAATCGCTGCCCCCGCACCACAGGCCAACGCCATCACCTGGTTCGAGATTCCGGTGCTGGACCTGAACCGCGCCACCGCATTCTACGAGGCCGTACTGGCCACCAAGCTGACGCGCGCCGTCTACGGCGAGCCGATGTCGATCTTCCCCGTGCAGCCGAACGGCCTGACCGGCACCCTGGTCTCGCGGCCCGAGCTGCGCCCCGGCGTGCGCGGCCCCATGCTCTACCTGGACTGCACCGGCAGGCTCGACGAGGCCGTGGCGCTGGTGGAGGCCGCAGGCGGAATCCTCGTCGAGCCGATCACCGTCATCGAGGGCGGCTTCGGGCGCTTTGCCACGATCCGCGACACCGAGGGCAACCGCATCAGCCTGCACAGCCGTTAGGATCGTTGCTATGCGCCGCGCCGACCGACTCTTCCGCATCGTCCAGTTTCTGCGCCGCAGCCGACTGCTGACGGCGCGGCGGCTGGCCGAGAAGCTCCAGGTCTCCGAGCGGACGATCTACCGCGATGTGCGCGACCTGCAACTCTCGGGGATGCCCATTGAGGGCGAGGCCGGGGTGGGGTACACGCTGCGTCAGGATACCGACCTGCCTCCGCTGATGTTCACGCGCAAGGAGCTGACGGCGCTGGTGCTGGGTGCGCGGCTGGTGAAGGCGTGGGGCGGCCTCGAGAACGTCGCCGCAGCCGATGCGGCGCTGCAACGGATCGAGGCGGTGCTGCCTCCGGAGCTTCAGGCCGAGCTGGACGGGATTCTGCTCTTTGCGCCGGGCTACCAGTCCCAGGCGGTGCGCGAGCGGCTGGACCTGCTGCACCACGCGTCGATAGACCGTCACGCAATTCGCTTCAGGTATACCCGGCTGAACGGCGAAGCCAGCGAGCGCGAGGCCCGGCCGCTGGCGCTGGCGTTCTGGAGCGGCGTCTGGACGCTGGCGGCGTGGTGCGAGCTGCGCCACGACTTTCGGGCGTTCCGGGTCGACCGGATGGCTGAGCTGACCGTGGCGGCGGAGAGCTTTACCCCGAGGCGAGGACAGGAGATGAAGGACTTTCTGCGCAAGACGGCCCCGGAGGGTCCGGCCTACGGCCTGGAGCATCGCTTCCGCCCATTGGAGGATATCCGTCTGGACGAGATCCGGCCCGAGCCGGACGAGGCCGTCAAGCGGCGATAGGATGGGGGTAGAGGTTGCGGGTTGAACAACTGGATCGAGATTTCAGAGCAGCGGCTGGCGGATAACTATCGGGCACTCGTGGCCGTCGCCGGGGTGGACGTGCTGGCGGTGATTAAGGCCAACGCCTATGGGCATGGAGCGGCGCGGTGCGCGCCGATGCTGGCGAGGGCCGGGGCCGGGTGGCTGGGCGTGACGAGCGCGCGTGAGGGCGCGGCGGTGCGGCAGGCGCTCGTCGGGACCGATGTAAAAATTTTAGTGATGAGCGGGTTTCTGCCCGAGGATGTGGCTCTGCTGGTGGAGCATCGGCTGACACCGGTGGTCTGGACCTCCGATCAGCTCGGCTGGCTGGGCGAGGCGAGCCTGCCGGTGCATGTGGAGATTGACACCGGGATGTCGCGGCAGGGCGTGGAGCCGGGGCCGAGTCTGGCGGCGCTGCTGGACGGGATCGCGGCACAGCCCGGGCTGCGGGTGGATGGCGTCTTCACGCACTACAGCTCGTCCGAGGTGGCCGAGTCGCCCGTGACGCTGCGGCAGCAACATAGATTTGAAGAAGCGATCGCTCAGTTGGCGGCGCGGGGGCTGCAGCCCGACTGGGTTCACGCGGGCAATACTTCCACGGTCGATAATCCGGTCGGTGCGGCGGACTGGCTGATGGCGCTGGCGGCCTCAGTTGGGGCCAGGGCGATGGTTCGGACCGGGTTGGGGCTGTACGGGTACTGCCTGGAGATCGAACCGTCTGGCGAGCCTCATGTGGAGCCGTCACTGAAGCCGGTGATGACGTGGAAGACCCGCGTGCTGAGCGCGCGCGAGCTGGCTCCGGGCGAGTCCGTCGGCTACAACGGCATCTGGACCGCGAATGAGCCGGTGCGGGTAGCCTTGTTGCCGGTTGGCTATGCGGACGGCTGGCGGCGGGAGCTGTCCGCCACCAATCAGAAGCCCGGTGGCTGGGCGATGATCGCCGGGCAGAGAGCGCCGATCCTGGGACGCATCTCGATGAACCTGACCGTGGTGGATGTGACCGGGATCGCCGAGGTAAAGGCGGGCGACGAGGCCGTGGTGCTGGGCGATGGCGTCACGGCGGAGGACCATGCGCGGCTGGCAGGGACGATCTCGTACGAGATTTTGTGCGGCGTGCATCCCTGCGGGTAACACACCTTAAGGGCATGGCTTCAGCCGTTGCTTCTGGGGTAGGTCCGGGCTTTAGCCCGGACGCTAAAACTCGCCACCAATGTGGGCTTTAGCCCCCGAGGTATGTTTTCTTCAAATTCAGCAAAGACGTCCTGCCGGACGGCCCGCTGCGCGCGGGGCGGTCACTTCGTGACTTTCACACTTGTTTCGACAAGATCAACTGGATCGGGCCTCCCGCTGGTCGGCAGCGTGCCATTTGCGCCTGCGGGATGCGACCGCTAACATCGGGAAAGCACGGAAAGGAATTCGATCAGCCATGGAAGCAACCAACAGCACCAGCTCCGCCGCACGTCGCACCGAGGATATCGCACTCGACCTGCTCAAGTTCGTCGCGGCCCACGCGAATATCGGCGGCAAGACCAGCGGTTCGACGACCGGATTCGGAGTCGCGGCGGCCACCAAGCCGGATGACCAGGTGACGCACCTGCTCGACCTCTACTCCCGCTGCCGCGCAGCGGTCGAAGCGCCCGCCGAGAAGTAAGTGGCGCGTACCCGTGTAGCCGTAATTGGAGCCGGTGCGTTCGGACGCAACCATCTGCGGGTCTACCGCGAACTGGAGCTGGCCGGTACGCCGGTGGAGCTGGCCGCCGTCGTCGACCCCAGCGCGGAGGTGCGCGAGGCCGCGTCGGCGCAGTACGGCGTGCCGGGCTTTGAGACCGTGGAGGAGCTGCTGGCCTCTGGGCTGGGCCTAGACGCGGCGAGCGTCTGCGTGCCCACGGTCTTCCACGCCGCTGCCGCCGCGCCGCTACTGGCCGCCGGGCTGGACCTGCTGGTCGAAAAGCCGCTGGCCGCTACAGTCGAGCAGGCCGATGAGCTGATCGCGCTGGCCGCGAAGCATGGCCGCGTCCTCCAGACCGGGCATCTCGAACGCTTCAACCCGGCGGTGACCTCGGCGCGCGCGCACCTGCACCGGCCCATGTTCTTCGAGGCGCACCGCCTGAGCATCTTTACGGCGCGGTCGCTGGACGTGGACGTTGTGCTGGATCTGATGATCCACGATCTCGATATCGTGCTCTCGCTGGTGGATTCGCCGGTGCGCGAGGTGCGGGCGGTGGGGCTGCCGGTGCTCTCGCGGACGGTCGATATCGCCAACGTCCGGCTGGAGTTCGAGAACGGCTGCGTGGCCAACTTTACGGCCAGCCGGGTCTCGACCGAGCGGGTAAGGAAGCTGCGGTTCTTCCAGCCGCACCAGTATCTTTCGCTGGATTTTGCGCGGCAGGATCTGCTGCTGATCGACGTGACGGCGATGGCTGGGCTGGATCAGGCGGCAGTGGCAGCGTTGATCGAGAAGCACTCGAAGCCCGAGGCTCCGGGCGAGCCGAAGCATCCGACCGCGGGGCTGAACATGAGCAAGATTACAGTGCCTCCGGGGGAGCCGTTACGGCTGGAGATGGAGTCGTTTCTGGAGTCGGTGCGGATGCGGCGGACGCCGGTGGTGGATGGGGTGGCGGGGCGCAGGGCATTGGCGCTGGCGCTTGAGATCAATGCGGCGATTGCGGAGCACACCAAGAGAACAGGGCTATAAATCTTTTTCCCGACCAACGGGAGGGCCATGCGAAGCAGTAAAAAGGCGTGTGAACGCCCGCCCTCTGCGCAGGAGGCCCGTCCGGCAGGACGTCTTTCCTCATTTGAAGAAAGCATACCTCGGGGGCTAAAGCCCGCATCTGTGGCTGGTTTGAATGTCCGGGCTAAAGCCCGGACCTACCCCAGATGCACGAGCAAAGGCAGAAGCAGATTCCTCCGCTTCGCTCCTGAATGACAACCAAGAAAACAGGCAACGGCAACTGCGCCCCTGTGCTCGTTAGGCTGGGTCGTCGAGACGCTCGACCATCACGTCGGTTGATTTGATAAGAGCGGCGGCCGTGTCGCCTTTTTTCAGGCGCAGCTCGCGGACGGCGCTGGCGGTGATGATGGCCGTGATGTGGGCGTCCGTGGTGGCGATGACGACCTCGGCCAGCAGACCCTCCACCCGGATGCTGACGACCTTGCCGACGATCTGGTTGCGGCCGCTGATGCGGCGGTAGCGCTCGCGGGACTCCGCCGCCGGTTTGGCCGCGTCGCGTGCGAGGAAGGGCTTCAGGTCGGCCTCGGCGATGCGGTGGTGGCCGCCCGGCGTCTGTACCGACTTGAGTTTGCCCGTCAGGATCCACTGTTTGATGGTCGGGTAGCTGATACCGAGCAGGCGGGCGGCTTCGCGTGGGGTCAACATGGCTCTAGAGTACTTCGTCCCGTTCTTGGGGCGATAGCACGATTCAAACTGTGCCCCCTAATAAACGTGGCGAGGGGAAAAAGCATACCTCGGGGGCTAAAGCCCGCTTCCGTGGTTGATTTGAATGTCCGGGTTAAAACCCGGACCTACCCCAGAAGCAACGGCAAAAACAACGACTAAAACTGCGAATTACATCTTTTGTACAGGCATCCCGTCAGGGATTTTGAGCACGAACTGCTCGTCGTCGAGCTTCTCGTTCAGCACCAGCTTGGTGACGGCGATGCGCAGCGTGTACTCGTCGATGGGGCGGCGGATGTCGATCATCATGGGGAAGTCGGTGCCGTTCGTTACCTGGTACTGGCTGTAGTTGACCACCGTGACCACACGCCCGGAGGGGTCGTAGATGTCCTGCTGGTAGGGTCTCAGCTTGATGCGGTCGATGTGGATGACGCGCCGCCGCTCGAGCACGTGGTCGGACTTGAGGCCGAGCACCGTCAGGTCGTAGTCCGGCTCCTCGATGGACTCGTGCTTCTTGGTCGGCGAGGGTAGGATGCGGGAGGACTCGCTGAGTGCGACGTACTCGTCGGCGGCGACCGGGGGGATCTGAAGGGCGTCGCGGATGATGTTCGGGCGCAGGTTCTCGAAGCCCTTGGTGGACGGGGTGGTCACCGCGTCCGGGCCGACGACGGCGCGGTTCTTGGGCGGGATCAGGAGCTTGAAGTCCTTGCCGTCCGAGACCATGTCGAGCGCGCGCGAGCGGACGATGGGCACCAGTAGCAGCACGCGCAGGTCCGAGGGCTTGCGCAGAAAGATGTATCCGGCGAAGCTGGGAATCTCCTTGACCTCGCCCTGGTGCGCGCCGCCGGTGGTGGCGGTGATGTCGATAGTCGCGTTCAAGGTCTGGACGCCGTCGTAGTCGGCCTTGATCTTGCGTAGCAACTGCTCCAGCGGGATGGTGAGCGCCTTGTCGAGCACGACGGTCTTCTCCACCGGCTTGATCTTGACGGAGAAGCAGCCCGTCGTGGAGACGAGCAGGGGCAGCAGGCAGAGCAGGGCCAAGGCTCCCATGCGCCGGGTGTTTTTTGGGTTGTTCGGAGTGCGCTCATCGCGGCAGCCGACCTTGCATCTGGTCTGGGGCTGCCGGAGGCAGGCTATCTCCTTCGGTTGGTTACTGATCAAATCCATCCATCCTGTTTGCGCCGAGTCACGGGGATCGCTAGCCTGCGGGCGTATAGTGCGTCTGTCAATTCGCACAATTCGCATCTGCCTGGCCAGCCGGAGATCGGCGCATCTTTCAATCGTACCTGTTTCGATGATTCTGAGCCTCCGAACGTTTCGGAGAGTTTAGGGAGGAGCCACAGAAATCAGGTACTTCGTACCGTTCTCGGGGTGGTATAGGCGGGATTATCTTCTGGGGGTCTTCCGCTGGTCGGCAGCGAGAATTTTTCTTTCCGACCAGCGGGAGGACCACGCGAAGCTTTAAAAAGGCGTGCGAACGCCCTGATTTTGGGCTTTTCGGTAGGCCTGGACGTTGGCGTTATGCTGCTCCAGCGTGGCCGAAAATCGGCTGTGACCGGCGGCGTCGGCCACAAAGTAGAGGTAATCGGTGCGGGCGGGGTGCAGCGCGGCCTTCAGGGCGGCCAGGCCGGGGTTGCAGATGGGGCCGGGGGGCAGGCCGGTGTGCTTGTAGGTGTTGTAGGGCGAGGCCGCGTCCAGATCGCTGCGGAAGATGGTGGTCTTTGGCCCCGGACCCTGCCAGCGGCCGTCGAGCAGGGCCGCATAGATAACAGTCGGATCGGTGGCCAGGGGCATGTTGCGGGCGATGCGGTTCTGGAAGACTCCAGCAACAAGGGGTCGCTCGGAGTCGACGCGGACCTCCTTTTCGACCAGGCTGGCGAGCGTGATGAGGGAAGCATTGCGCTGCTCGGCGGGGATGGCGAGCGAATCGGCCTGCTGGCGGAAGCGGTGGACCATGACGGCGACCATCTGGTCGGCGGTGGCGTGGCGGGAGAAGCGGTAGGTGTCGGGGAAGAGGTAGCCCTCGAGCGAGGCGGCCTGGGGGCTCCAGTCGGCGATGAGCTGGGTGTCGCGGTGGGTGGCGGCGAGGAAATCTGCCGCCGAGCCGAGACCGGCGGCGGCTACGGCCTCCGAGAGGTCGTAGAGGTTGTAGCCCTCGGGGATGGTGACGGCGCGGGTGTAGACGTCGCCGCGGTCGATGCGGTCGTAGACCTCGGTGAGGGGGGCGGGGTGGTCGAAGCGGTACTCCCCCGCGTGCAGGACACCGCCGCGCCGGATGCGGAGCGCGTCGAAGGCGTAGCGGCTGCGGATGATGCCGGAGTGTTCGAGCCGGGCGGCGATGCCCTGGGTGCCGGTGCCGGTGGGGATGTCGACGAAGGTCTCGTGTGTGGGGCCGTAGGGGACGAAGACGAAGAAGCCGATGGCTGCCGCGGCCAGCAGGACGAGAACAAAGAGCGACTTGATGAATCCCAAACAAACCCTCCGATATGGCGGTTGGTTCATTTTACGTATGTGGGGGAGCTAAGATTTCTGATTCTGTCCAACGGGAGGACCACGCGAAGCAGTAAAGAGGCCTGTAAACGCCCGCCCTCCGTGCAGGAGGCCCGTCCGGCAGGTCAATCTTTAAAGCTTTTGAAGAAAAGCGTACCTCGAGGCTAAAGCCCGGACCTACTTTGGGAGCAAGGGCAGCAAAACTTCTTCCTTTCGGAAGGTAATGGGTCAAATTAAATCCCCAGTCTTTTATAGTGGCGTGAACTCTAGCTTTTGGGTTATGAAACCAAAGAGCATTGAAGATGACTAATGACTAAAACGAGTGGCCTCTCGCGAGGCCACTCAGGAATTACGTACCAGGTTGGAATATAGCCAACTCGTTTCCGCTCGGGTCGAGGAAGTGGAAGCGCTGGCCTCCTGGGTACGCGAAGATTTGCATAGTAATGGTGCTGCCTGCTTCTTGTACTCGCTTGAGCGTTGTTCTAATATCCGCGGTCTCGACGATGACCATAGGCGCTTTAGACTTACTAGCCGGATCACCGTTGAAGCCACCTTCCAGACCGCCGTTTTCTACGGCCGCATAATCATCGCCATAGTCTTGAAAAGTCCAGCCAAAGAGCTGTCCATAGAACTCCTTCAATGCGGATACGTTGGTAGAAGGCAGTTCAAAGTATGCGATCTTGTTTTCTGACATGAAAGCTCCAGTAGCGCTTTCAGCGCCGCTCTCGCAAGCTGGCCCCCATCCAACCGGCGGCGAGAAGTACGCCGGTCAGGTAGAGGCCGAAGGGTTCAGCCTCGCGAGGAACAATAGAATCATAATCTGAGGCATCTTCTTTCACGCATGATAATGTCCCTTACCATGCGTTCGCGATAGCAGATATTTTTTGGATTCAAACTGGCCCACTACCCATACCCACCGGGCTGGTTGCCGGGCATTAGACTCGGCTTATGAGTACCGACACACAAACCGCTGGCGTGAGCAGGATTTTAGCGCTCGATGTCGGCGATCGCCGGATCGGGCTGGCGCTCTCGGACGAGCTGGGCTACACCGCGCAGCCGTTATTTACGCTGCACAGAGCCGGTCTGCGCAAAGACCTGAAAGAGCTGGCCCGCACCTTGCGGCGGCATGGGGTCACCGAGATCGTGGTCGGCAATCCGCTGTACATGTCCGGCGACCTGAGCCCGCAGGCCGAGAAGGCGCAGGCCTTCGCCGAGGCCGTTCGCGCCGAGTTCGGCCTGCCCGTGCACCTGTGGGACGAGCGCCTGACCACCACCCAGGCGCACCGCCATCTGGACGACGCCGGGCACTCGCGCGCGCCGAACGCGCAGGGAGTGGGCCGCAAGAACATCATCGACCAGGTAGCCGCGGTGCTGATTTTGCAGGCGTTTCTGGAGGCCCGGGAGAACGCGGTTAAACGCGGCTAAGGTCGCACGTACAACACGCGGACTGGAAGCCACATCCCACCGTCGTATAATTTACTTTTGATACTGCTCCGCCAGGAACCTTCCTGCGTCGAGTAACAGTTTCCCCGGAAGGCCTCACATCATGCCCGAACACATCAAAGCCCGGCTCGCGGAAGAGATCAAAGCACTCGAGCACGAGCTGACCACCGAGCTGCCCGCCGAGATCAAGAAAGCCGTTGCCCTGGGCGACCTGAGCGAGAATGCCGAGTACCACATGGCCAAGCAGCGGCAGGTCTTCGTCAACGCGCGCCTGGGACAGTTGAAGAAGCGCATGGGCGAGTTGGCCATGGTCAACCTGGCCAACATTCCGGCGGACCGCGTCGGCTTCGGATCGACCATCACGGTCTTCGATTCGAGCAAGGACGAAGAGATTATTTATAAGCTTGTGACCAGCGAGGAGTCTGATGTCACCAAGGGGCTTATCTCGACCACCTCGCCCATCGGCCGCGCGCTGCTGGGCAAGTTCGTCGGCGATACCGCCGTGGTGGTTACGCCGAACGGCAAGCGTGAGCTGGAGATTCTGAAGCTGGCCACGATTCACGATGTGGTGCCGGAAGACAAGACTCTGCCTGAAGTAACAAAGGAGTAAGCTGCCGTGCTCGCGCACTACGACGTCATCGGTTCTGCCCCGGCCCGGGTGCTGGAGCCAACGGAGAGGGTCTACGTGCGGCACGTGAGGGGACGCGCATGAGTGCAGGACAAGAGGCGGTGGGCGGATCGCTCACCTGGACGAGCGCCTTCGGGCGCGCCTGCGGCTGGCTGCTGCAGAAGATCGTCAACGGACTGGCGATCTCGAAGATCTCCCCCAATGCGCTGACGTTCATCGGGCTGGTCATCAACATCGCCGCCGCGCTCTTCTTTGGCTTCGCCCGCGGCGACCATGCTGTGCGCTACTTCTTTTATGCCGGGCTGGTCATCATCGGCGCGGGCCTCTTCGACATGGTCGATGGCCGGGTCGCCCGCCAGACCAACCAGGTCTCCATCTTCGGCGCGTTCTTCGACTCGGTGATGGACCGCTACTCCGACGTCGCCATCTTCTTCGGGCTGCTGGTCTTTTATGCGCGCGGCAACCGCCTCTTCTACGTCGGTCTGGTGGCCTTCGTCATGACGGCCAGCCTGATGGTCAGCTACACCCGCGCCCGCGCCGAGGCGCTGATCGGATCGTGCAAGGTCGGCTTCATGGAGCGGCCGGAGCGGATCGTCTGCGTCATTCTGGGCGCGCTCTTCAACCGCTGGGGCGTGATGGCTCCCGCGCTTTGGGTGCTGGCGCTTTTCTCCACCATCACGGTCATTCACCGGATTCGCTACACCTATAACGAGACCGAGCGGATGAAGCTGCTGGCTCGTTAAAAGCGTCCTCGCGCCAGAGCACTTCGTGCGGTTCTCGGCTTCGTGTGGTCCTCCCGTTGGTCGGCAGCCAGAGGCTCGTACAATCGAATCTGCATGAGAAAACCGACACTTTTAATCCACGGTGGCGCCTGGGCTATGCCCGACGCCGATATCGCCGCGCACGAGAACGGCATCTCCAACGCGCTGGACGCAGGCTGGGCTGTGCTGGAGCGCGGTGGCTCCGCCGTTGACGCGGTGCAGGCCGCAATTACGGTGATGGAAGACGACGAGGCCTTCGACGCCGGGCGCGGCTCCTACCTGACGCGCGACGGGCGCGTACAGCTCGACGCCCTGATGATGGACGGCAAGTCTCTGAACGCGGGCGGCGTGGGCTGCGTGGAGCGGATCAAGAACCCGATCCAACTGGCGCGGCTGGTGCTCGACGAGTCGCCGCACGTCTACTTCGTGGGCACGGGCGCGGAGCGGTTCGCCATGCAGCACGGCATGAGGCCCTGCGACAACATGGACCTTGTGATCCCGCGAGAACAGAAGCGCCTGTACGACGCGCAGGCCGCGGGGCTGGGCGATACGACCTTCACGGGCGCGCCGATGGCTGGCCCGCTCGACAGTCACGATACCGTGGGAGCCACGGCGCTCGACGCCGACGGCAACCTGGCCTCCGGAACCTCGACCGGCGGCACGCTGGATAAGCTGCCGGGGCGTGTGGGCGACTCCTCATTGATCGGCTGCGGCTGCTATGCGGATAACGAGTCGGCGGCGACGTCACTGACCGGCTGGGGCGAGCCGATTATGAAGCTGGTGCTGGGCAAGTGGGCGGTGGATCGCGTCGCCGCCGGGGCCACGCCGCAGCAGGCCGCCGAAGCCGCGATTGCGCATCTGCACAAACGGCTGGGCGGGCACGGCGGCATCATCGTGATGGGACCAGACGGGTCGCTGGGGCTGGCGCACAACACGCCGCGCATGGCGTGGGGCATCGCCTCCGAGGGGCGGCGCGAGATCGGAATTACCCGGAACTGACGCGGGTGGAATAGATTTAAGCGATGCAGTCTGCTTCACTCTTTCCGTCTCCGGCCGACCACCGGCTGCCCGAGATCCACCAGCTTCTGCTCGAGTACTATGGCAAGCCCAAGCCGCGCGAGCCCTGGGACCCGCTCAAGCAGTTCATCTACTCGCTGCTCTCGTCGCGGACCAAGACCGAGGTCTCGCACCAGGTGGTGCGCGACCTCGAGGCCCGCTATGCGAGCTGGGACGATCTGCGCGATGCGCCGGTGCCCGAGATCGAGCAGGCCATCGCCGCCGTTACCTTTCCCGAGACCAAGGCCCCGTGGCTGAAGATCGCGTTGCAGCAGATTACGGCGCGCTATGGTTCGTTGACGCTGGACTTTCTGGCTCGCTACCGGACCGACAAGATCCGCGAGTGGCTGGAGCAGTTCGAGGGCGTCGGCCCCAAGACCTCGGCGGCGGTGGTGAACTTTTCGACCCTGCGCCGACGTGCCCTGTGCGTGGACTCGCACCATCTGCGCGTGACCCAGCGGCTGAAGCTGACGCCGCGCGCCGACGCAGCGATCACCGAAGAGCGGTTGATGCGGCTGGTGCCCGAGGAGTGGGACGCGGCGATGCTCGATGAGCACCACTCGCTCATCAAGCTGCACGGGCAAAAGCTCTGCACCTTCGCCGAGCCGCAGTGCAAGGGGTGTCCGTTGTTGCAGGTATGCCCGACGGGTAAGGCGAAAGTCGAATAACCGCAAAAGCGCCCTCCCGCCGGGCGGGCGGCACTTCGTGCGGTTCTCGACGCTTCGCGTGAAAGGCTAATTTACCGCCAGGTTGGCGTCCATATCCACCACCAGCGATTGCCCGTTCACCTGCATTGAGTGCAGCTTCAAACGGCTCAACGTCAACGCATATCCGGTCTGTTGCTGCGAGTTCACCAGCAGCTTGCGCATCAGCTCGGCGGCGTTCACCTTCATCTGCTGCGGCAGCTTGCCGCTCAGAAACGGGATCAGCAGAAAGTTCAGCTCCTTCATCCCCGGAATCGAGCCGTCGCTCAAGCTCTCCACCCTCGCGTCGCGGAAGCCCACCGACTCATCCTCAGCCTCGGGGATGAAGGAGACCTGCGCGTTGGTCTGGAGCGAGACGCCGATGCAGGCTCCGCGGAGGCTGGTGCCCAGCTTGGCGCGGGTGTGCACCTTCACCACCACGCGGTCGTCGCGGAACGAGACCTCGGGCCGGTCGGCGTAGACGAAGCACGGAGAGGTGGGATTCCCCTTGACGTAGTACCGCCCCTCCGGCGCGACGAAGAGCTGGTTGATGAGCGTGCGCTCCAGCGCCTGGGCCGAGACCTTGACCTCGACAGCGGAGGCAGGGCGTGCGGCAGTCAGCAGCAGGAACAGCAGGCAGAGCAGAGCGGAACGAGTCCTCATGAATTAAAGAATAAGCGGATATGGGCCGGTTCGACGGAGCGCCCGGAGCGTTCTACACTCGTGTTGGATATGGATATCAAGAAGCTGAATGAAGAGTTTGGCCTGGACGGCGTGCTGGCCTTCGAGGAGCACGAGGGGATGGTGCGGGCGCAGGTCACCAGCTCGTCCGCGACCGCGACGATCTACCTGCATGGCGCGCATGTGACCCACTGGCAGCCCGCCGGACACGATCCGGTGCTCTACCTTAGCCCCAACACCGAGATTGCGGAGGGCAAGGCGATCCGGGGCGGCGTGCCGATCTGCTTCCCGTGGTTCGGACCGCGCGCGGACGGCAAGCCCGGCCCGTCGCACGGCTTCGCCCGGACGCAGAGCTGGGACGTTGCCTTTGCGGCGCTGGTGCCCGGCGCGGGCCGCGAACAGGTGCACCTGAGCCTGACCCTGGGGCCGACCGAGCTTTCGCGCTCGCTGGGCTTCGACCACTTCCGCGTGGCCTACCAGCTGGTGATCGGGCGCACGCTGAAGCTGCGGCTGGCCGTCGCCAACCTGGGCGACAGGCCGATGCACATCGAAGAGGCGCTGCACACCTACTTCGCCGTGCCGGACGTGCGCAAGGTGTCGATCACCGGGCTTGAGGGCGCGGAGTACATCGACAAGATGGATAAGATGGCGCTCAAGCGGCTGCCCGAGGAGCCGCTCGAGATCACCGAGACGACCGACCGCGTCTTCCCGGGTCATAAGGCGACCTGCACGATCAAGACCGGCAACCCGGCCACCGACATCAACAACAGGAAGGCCAACTCGGCCACTACCGTGGTCTGGAACCCGTGGAATCTCGTTCTCGGCGACCTGCCTGCCGATGGCTGGGAGCACTTCGTCTGCGTGGAGACGGCCAATACCGGCGCGGATAGCGTCACGATTGCTCCGGGCGACTCGCATACGATGGAGGCCGAGATCAGCGTAGGTCCGCCGCCGCCGCCACGCACCCCTGAAGCCGCGCCTGCATCTTAACCAGTCATGCTGATTCTTGCCTCCGCCTCGCCACGCCGCCGTGAACTGCTGACCCAGGCCGGACTCGACTACATCGTCGAGCCCGCCGATATCGACGAGACCCCGCTGCCCAATGAGGCGGCTGCCGCGTATGTGCAGCGGCTGGCCATCGAGAAGGCGCAGGCGGTGTACAAGCTGCACGCCTCCAATCTGGAGCCTCCGCTGGTGCTGGCCGCCGATACCTGTGTGGTGCTCGACGACCGGGTGCTAGGCAAGCCGACCTCGGGCGCGGACGCGGTGCGGATGCTGACGATGCTCTCCGGTCGGACCCATGCGGTGATGACCGGCGTGGCTGCGGTTTCGGCGCTCCGCACGGTGGCCGATGTGGAGATCACGCAGGTGACCTTCAACCTGATGACGGAGGCCGAGATCCGCGAGTATGTGGATGGCGGCGAGCCGCTCGACAAGGCTGGGGCGTATGCGATCCAGGGGTATGCGGCCCGGTGGATTCCTCGAATCGAGGGCGATTACGGCAATGTGGTGGGGCTGCCGATTGCTCGGGTGGTCCGGCTGCTGGCCGAGGTGTTGGCCCCGGTTGAGACGAAGGTGGCCACAGACCTTATTGCCTAGCCGTTGGTCGGCTGTGAGCATTTTTGTCGTTGCCGTCGCTTGTTTTCTTGGTTGTCATTCAGGAGCGAAGCGGAGGAATCTGCTTCTGCATTGTTTAGAGGCAACAGCAAAAGCGCCCTAACGCCGGGCGGGCGCCACTTCGTGGGGTTTTGGACGCTGCGCGTGAAAGTATTTTTTTATCTATGAATAGCGAGACAAGCTCCAGAGCCGCCGGATAGGATGGAACGGATCTCTCTGGAGCGAATGGAATGGCAATTGTCGCAGGCGTAGACTTCGGCACCCTCAGCGTACGCGTAACCCTGCTCGACAGCGAGCGCGGCCCCCTCGGCACCGCCGTCGCGGCTTACCCGCTGCACCGCAGCACCTCCGACCACGACCTCGCCACGCAGTCGCACGAGGACCACATGGTCTCGCTCGCGCAGGCCATGCACGCGGCGCTCGCACAGACCGGCGTGGCCGGAGACGACGTCCGCGCCATCGCGCTCGACACCACCGGGTCGAGCGTCATCCCCGTTGATGCGCACATGCAGCCGCTGAACGAGTACTACCTGTGGTGCGACCACCGCGCCAAGCACGAGGCCCACAAGATCACCGCGCTGGCCCACGCCGAGGGCATCGAGGCCATCGACTGGTGCGGCGGCGTCTACTCGCACGAGTGGGGATTCGCCAAGCTGCTGCACTGGCTGCGGAATAATCCTGAGAAGCGCGGCCAGTTCGCCAGCGCCTTCGAGCACTGCGACATGGTGGCGGCGACGCTCTCGGGCATCACCGACCCGAAGCTAGTCAAGCGCAGCGTCTGCGCGATGGGGCACAAGTGGCTCTGGAACCCGAAGTGGGGCGGCTACCCGCCGCAGGCTTTTTTGAGCAAGGTGGACCCGCTCTTCGACGGTGTAGTCGAGAAGATGTCCGGCGAGTTCCTCACCTCGGACCATCTGGCCGGGCATCTTTCCCCCGAATGGGCTGCGAAGATGGGCCTCAAGGCAGGGATTCCCATTCCCGTCGGCGCGTTTGACGCGCATTGGGACGCCATCGGCGCGGGCTGCCGTCAGGGCGACGTCGTCAACGTCATCGGCACCTCGACGTGCATCATCGCGATGCAGCCCGAGGTGAATCTGGTGCCGGGCGTCTGCGGGGTGGTCCCCGGCTCGGTGCATCCGTACTACACCGGCGTCGAGGCCGGTCTTTCGGCTGTAGGCGATATCTTTGAGGCCATCGCCAAGCGCGCGGGCACGACGGTGAAGGAGCTTTCCGCCCAGACCGCTGGCTTCAAGGCCGGGCAGACCGGGCTGCTGCGGCTGAGCTGGGATAACGGCGACCGCACGGTGCTGGTCGACGCCGATCTGGCTGGCGTCACGCTGGGCTGGACGCTGCTGCACACCGCGGCGGATGAGTTCTTCGCCGCCATCGAGGGCACGGCCTTCCACACGCGCATCATCCTTGAGCGTATGGCCGAGTACGGCGTTCCGGTCCAGCGCGTCATCAACGGCGGCGGCATCCCGCAGCACAATCAGGCGCTCAACCAGGTCTATGCCAACGTGCTGAACAAGCCGGTGGTGGTGCCGGACGGCATCCCGACCAGTCTGGGCTCAGGGATCTTTGCCATGCTGGCGATCGGCGAGTTCAAGAGCGTGGAGGAGGCTCAGGCGAAGCTCTGCCTGAAGGAGAAGATCTTTCTGCCGGAGCCGTTTGAGGCGTCGATCTATGAGGAGTTGTTTGGGCTTTATCGGCGGCTTTACTTTGCATTGGGAAGCAACCAAACAGAAGGGGTCGATCTGCACGCGATCTTTGGCGACCTGAGAAAAATCTCAGTCCGTCATTGACCGAATGTTGATCCCGACCAACGGAAGGGCCACGCGAAGCAGTAAAAAGGCGTGTAAACGCCCGCCCCGCGCGCAGCGGGCCCGTCCGGCAGGACAAGCCTTTTATCCGGGCGACTGTGCAGTGCGGCGCAGGTAAAGAATCAGCCCTGCGCCGATGAGGCAGGGAACCGTCAGCGCGGCCAGCCCGGTGCGGTAGCTGCCGGTGGCATCTTTCGAGACGCCCATCCACGCCGGGCCGATAAATCCGCCAAGCATCCCGATCATGTTGATGGTCGCAATACCCGCCGCAGCCGAGCGCCCCTTGAGGAAGCCGCCGGGGATCGCCCACAGCGGCCCCTGAATGCCCGAGTAGGTGAAGACAGTCAGGGCCAGCGCGGGCACGACCAGCCACGGCTTTGTCGCCAGACCGCCGCAGGCGAAGCCCACGGCCATGAGGAGAAAGGGCACGATGACGTGCCAGTACCGCTCGCGCGTGCGGTCGGAGTGGATGGCGTTGAAGATCATGCAGGCCGCGCCGACGAGGTTCATCGCCGAGAGCAGCCAGCCGACCACGGTGGCGCTGGCGTGGGTGGCCTCGGTCAGGATGGCCGGGGCCGAGAGGGTGTAGGCGTAGTTGCTGCCCAGCTCCAGCAGGAAGACGGCGCTCATCAGCCAGACGCGCCAGTCGAGCAGCGCGGTGCCGATACTGTGGGTGTCGTGCCCGGCCTCTCGGAGGCGGTCCTCTTCCAGTGCGCCTAGGATCGAGGCTCTCTCCTCCTCGGTCAGCCACGCGGCGTCGGCGGGGCCGTCGGGGATGAAGAAGAGGAAAACCACGCTGAGCACGATCGCCGGGAGGCCCTCCACGAGAAAGAGCCATTGCCAGCCCGCGAGTCCGAGCCGCCCGTTCAGATGCAGCAGCCCGCCCGCGATGGCTCCCATGACCACCGAGCTGAGCGGCATGGCGACGTAGAATCGGCTGACGGCGCGGGCGCGCAGGTGCGCCGGGAACCACTGCGTCAGGTAGAAGATGACGCCGGGGAAGAAGCCCGCCTCCGCCATGCCCAGCAGGAAGCGCATGGTGTAGAACTGCCACGGCGTCCGGACCAGCGCCATGCCGATGGCGAGCACGCCCCAGGTAATCATGATGCGGGCCAGCCAGCGCCGTGCGCCGAAGCGGTAGAGCGCCAGGTTCGAGGGGATCTCGAGCGCCGCGTAGCTGAGGAAGAACAGCCCCGCGCCCAGCCCGTAGACTGAGGCGCTGAAGTGCAGGTCGCGGTTCATCTGCAGGGCGGCGAAGCTGATGTTGACCCGGTCCATGTAGGCCGTGCCGTAGCCCAGGGCGATCAGAGGGATCAGGCGCAGGGTGGCCTTGCGCAGGGCGCGGGCGGCGACGGCGTCCTGATCTGCGGCTACGGGCAGGACCGACATGAGTGCCTTTCTGCGAAAGAAACAGGCTGAGTGCTGATGGGTGCAGTGAGGATAGCATCGGCCTCCGCCCGCGCCAAGGGGCGGGATTCCAACCTTTTGCGATTCACCTAGTCTTAAGGTCTGTTGGTTAGCATCTACCTTCCTATGCAGATCAAACGCCGGTACTCTGTTTCAAGTCTTGTTCTTCTCACCGGCATCTCTCTGGCGCTCCTGCCATCTGCTGCTTCGGCTCAAGCCGTGTACGACGCCAAGCCGATGCTGACGGCGTTGATCGTGCATGAGGATGAGGATGCTCTGCACCGTGGCCGTTATCTTTATCTTTCCACCGAACGCTCGGACCGCACCGACGGGCACCTGTGGACGGAGCGCGTCGTCGAGACCAAGCTGGGGCGTATCCGCTACCTGATCGCCGAGGACGGCAAGCCCCTGAGCCCCGAGCGTGCGGCAGCCGAGCGTGCCCGCATCGTCGAGATCGGCGCGCATCCCGACGCCTTCCAGAAGCGGGAGCAGGCGCTGAAGAACGATGAGACCCGCGCCAAGCAGATGCTGCAACTGCTGCCGAAGGCCTTTCTCTTTGACTCGCCCGCGCGCGAGGGGCCGTACCTGAAGCTGCGCTTCCGGCCCGATCCGGCGTACTCGCCGCAGTCGATGGAGGATCGCGTGCTGGCCTCCATGTCGGGGACCATTACGGTGGAAGAAGCCACGGCGCGGCTGCACATGATTGAAGGCAGGCTCTCGCAGGATGTGCTGCTGGGCTTCGGGCTGATCGCGACGATCAAGTCCGGCAGCAGCTTTGCGACTACTCGCGACCGCGTGGAGGGCAGCGACTGGAAGACCGCCAGTCTGGACACGGATATCACCGGCCGCGCCATCTTCTTCAAGGCAATCGCCAAGAAGCAGCACTCGGAGCATAGCGGCTTCAAGCATCTGCCGGACGACCTGCCGTTCGAGCAGGCAGTAGCGCTGGCCCTGGCCAAGTAGCAACGGCAAAAGCGTCCTCACGCCGGACGGGCGCCACTTCGTGGGGTATTGGACGCTTCGCGTATTTCTTTACAATCAGAAGAGGATGCCGCTTACTTTTCAGCTTCACCGCACCACCGACTCCGGCCTCCGCCGCGCCACGCTTACCCTGCCCCACGGAACCGTCGAGACGCCGGTCTTCATGCCGGTCGGCACCGCCGCCACGGTCAAGGCAGTCCCGCAGGACGTCCTCGAACACCTGGGCCGCGACGACGCGGGCGCACAGATCATCCTCGCCAACACCTACCACCTCTACCTGCGCCCCGGCCACGAGCTGATCCGGCGCATGGGCGGCGTCCACCGCTTCATGAGCTGGAATCGCCCCATGCTCACCGACTCCGGCGGCTTCCAGGTCTTCTCGCTCAGCAAGCTGCGCAAGATTACGCCCGAGGGCGTCGAGTTCCGCTCGCACCTCGACGGCAGTAAGCACTTCTTCTCGCCCGAGCACTCCATTGAGGTTCAGATCGCCCTCGGCGCGGACATCATCATGGTCTTCGACGAGTGCGTCGAGCACCCGGCCAGCCACGAGCGCACCCGCGATTCCATGGGGCTGACCCATGCCTGGGCCGCTCGGTCGAAGGCGCACTTCGAAGCCAACAAACACCGCGTTCCGTGGCACGAGGAGCTGGGCGGACAGACGCAGAGCCTCTTCGGCATCGTGCAGGGCGGCATGTACCCCGACCTGCGGCGCGAGTCGGCCGAGCGGTTGGTGGAGATGGACCTGCCCGGCTACGCCATCGGCGGGCTGGCCGTGGGCGAGCCGCGTGAGGTGACCCGAGAGATGATCGCCCGCACGCTGGAGTTCCTGCCGAAGGACAAGCCGCGCTACGTGATGGGCGTCGGCTACCCGGAGGAGATCGAGGAGTACGCCGGAATGGGCGTCGACATGATGGACTGCGTGCTGCCCACGCGGTCGGCGCGGCATGGGCTGCTGTTTACTCGACTGACGGATGGGTCGATTGAGCGGCTGAACATTAAGAAGCGCGAGTACGCGGAGGATCAGGGACCGATTGATGAGAACTGCGGCTGCATGGTGTGCCAGCGGTATACGCGGGCGTACCTGCGGCACCTGTTTTCGTCGGGAGAGCCGTTGTCCGGGACGCTGAACTCAATCCACAACCTAGCTTTTTATTTGGACACGATGCAACGAGTCCGAGAACCGCAATAAAGCTCGCTGCCGACCAACGGGAGGCCCTCAGAGGCTGATCCTGCCCATACCGTCCCGAGAACCGTACGAAGTACCGCCCGCCCGGCGTTAGGGCGCCTTTAGCTTTTGTTGTTAAACAGCAAAGCCCGCGGTTTTGGCCGCGGGCTTTGCGTGTGGAGGGCTTAGCGCTCGAGCTGGATCGACAGGTTGACGCGGACGGGGATGATCTGCGAGTCGAGGCGGGCGGGCTCGAAGCGGAACTGGCGAACTGCCTCGAGGACGCGGCCGTCGATGACCGGGTTGACGGACTTGACGATGCTGACGTCCTTGGTGTGACCCTGCTCGTCGACGAGCATTCCGACGACGACTTTGTTGTCGTCAGGGTTCAGGCTCAGGTCGCGCGGGCTGTAGCTGATGTCGGCGCGCTGGATGAGCGTCGGCTGGATGACGCCGGTGCTGACGCGGATGCTGGACTTGCCGGTCTTGATGTCAGCGGCGGGGGAGGCAGGGGCAGAGGCCGAGGCTAGCGCGTAGGGAGCATTCGCGCGATCCTGCGAGCCGTTACCGGCGGCCTGCGAGGCCTGTGCATGGAGCAGAGCGGGGGCCAGGATGAGGGTAGCCAGGATCGTTGAGCGCATGATGTTTTCTCCTAAGGGTTAGAGTTGCCAAAACCAACTTAAACCAGCGAGCATACGATTGTCAATCTTTTTATTTGATTTAAATTTCCTGCCCATTTTTAAAGTTTTATGGGCGACTTTAGGCGAGGTTTTTCAGGGTCGTCGAAAATTTCACTATGTGAAATGCGGATCGCTAAGTGGCGCAAAACAGGAGGGCGACGGAGTGGGTAAGGAGCAAAAGATCGGCACGGACCAGAGGGGAGGGGAGAGGTGCTTTGCTCTTTGAAATCTTTTTTGATGAAAGATTAAAGACGCCCTCACGCCGGGCGGGCGGCACTTCGTGCGGTACTCGACGCTTCGCGTAAAGGCAACGACCTCCAGACCCCCCCGTGATTTTTACCTTTTCGTTTATCCGCCGCCGTCTTCTGTCCGTTTTTGCTCGCCGCGCTTGTTTCCTTGACACACTCCAGCCTGTACGCGATGCTTAACCACTGAGCAATCTAGATTGCAGGTGAGGAGCCGCGCCTCAAACGTGCCTCCAGCCCCAATCCTGAGCTTCGACTTCGAACTCCTTCGAAATCGACCTGGACTATAAGTAGTGCAGTAGTGCGACCTTTAGTTGTGCGGCAACACCCGCAGAACCTCAAGCGGGTGGCCTGATCGGTATGAGTGCTGTGAGCGTGTTGGCAATCTGGCTTCAAAGCAGCGGCGGCGGCCTGTTGGGCGGGTTCGGCGGCATTCCCATATTGCTGCTCTTCTTCGTGGCCATGTACTTCCTGATGATCGCCCCGAATCAGAAGAAGCAAAAACAGTGGCAGGCGATGCTCGACGGACTCAAGAGCGGCGACCGTGTCACCACCTCGGGCGGCATCCGCGGAGTCGTCCTGCAGGTCAAGGACGATACCGTCCTGCTCCGCATCGCGCCGGATAATGTGAAGCTCGAGTTCGTCAAGAGCGCCATCGCCAGCGTAACCACCGACGAAGAAGCGAAGTAGCAAAGAGATAGCGTCACCAGATCAAAACTGACCTCGGCCAGCAGCCGGGGCAGATGAAGGAAGAGAACGGAAGTCCGGCGACGGCGAGGCCAGCAGCGGCTCGGTCGCCCCAGGCAGACGGCAAACATTATGGGCAAGAATCTCGGCACCAAAACGGCAATCATCCTTGCGGTCCTGCTGTTCTTCACCTACGGCATCATCGGCATCCCGCACGGCAGCCTGAAGCAGTCGATCGCCGACCGCATCCACCTGGGTCTCGACCTGAAGGGCGGCACCCACCTGGTGCTCGCGGTGCATGTGGCCGAGGCCGTCGGCTCGACGACCGATCGCACGGTGCAGCAGCTTGAGAGCGATATGCCCGGAGCCGGAATCGCGGGCGCGACGCCTGCCAAGCTCGATCCGGCGCACCCGGAGTCGCTGACGATTACCGGCGTGGCGGTGGGACAGGCCAGCGCTCTGCGCACCCTGCTCAACGGGCCGAACTACGCCAGCTACGATGTCGCCAGCCAGCCGGACGGCAGCTTCAAGCTGACCATGAAGCCGTCGGCCATCACCGACCTTGAGAGCCGCACGCTCGACACCTCCATCGAGACGATCCGCGAGCGCATCGACAAGCTCGGCGTCTCCGAGCCGATCATCCAGAAGTACGGCCTGGGCGATAACCAGATCCTGGTCGAGCTACCCGGCGTCGACGATCCCGCCCGCGTCGAGGAGATCATCCAGTCGACCGCTAAGCTGGCGATTCACGCGGTCGATCCTCGCGGCCCCTGGGCCAGCGAGACCGAGGCCCTGGCCGGTCTCGGCGGAACGATTCCCCCGGATTCGGTGCTGATGAAGGGCGAAGGCTCCGCCGGTGCGCCGCCGATGGTCTACCTGCTGAAGCGCGCGGCCGAGGTCGAGGGTATCGACTTCCGCGACGCCCAGCCCTCGCAGGACATCAACGGTCGCCCCAATATTCACTTCAACCTGACCACCGAGGCCGGTGAGCGGTTCTACAAGTACACCGACGAGCACAAGCAGGGCAGCTCCACCCCCGGCGCAATGGCCATCGTGCTCGATAACTCGGTGAAGGAAGTTGCGTCCATCCAGTCGGCCATCCGTGACTCGGGCGAGATTACCGGAGCCTTCACCCAGCAGCAGGCCGAGGATCTCTCGCTGATGCTGCGCACGGGCGCGCTGCCTGCTTCGATCTCCTACCTCGAGACCCGCACCGTCGGGCCGTCGCTGGGGGCCGCGAGCATCCACCAGGGCATCATGGCGGCCGTCTTCGGCATGGCCGCGGTCATGGTCTTCATGCTCATCTACTACCGCGGCGCGGGCATCAACGCCGACCTGGCCCTGGTGCTGAACCTGGTCATCCTGCTCGGCTTCCTCGGCTTCACCCACGCCACCTTGACCCTGCCTGGAATTGCCGGTGTGATTCTAACGATCGGTATGGGCGTCGACTCGAACGTGCTGATCTTCGAGCGCATCCGTGAAGAACTGCGCGCGGGCAAGTCCGCCGCCGCCGCCGTGCAGGGCGGCTTCGCGCACGCGTTGGTCACCATCATCGACACGCACGTGACTACGATCGTCTCGGCTGCCATCCTGTTCCTCTTCGGAACCGGCCCGGTACGCGGATTCGCCGTTACCCTGACCTTCGGTCTGCTGGCCAATATCGTTACCTCGGTCTTCGTCTCCCGCGTCATCTTCGACTCGCACCTGAAGAACAACCCGCGCGGCGCCGAGCTGTCGATCTAAAAGCTCTTACTAGACTTCTGTTTTCTGAGGCTTATACAAGTGGAACTGTTCCGTAGCACCAATATCGACTGGCTTGGCAAGAAGTGGTACTTCCTCGGCTTCTCGCTGATCTTCTCCGTCGCCGGCCTTCTCTCGATGCTCTTCTGGCACGGCATCCCCAAGGGCGTCGACTTCAAGGGCGGCACGCAGATCACCGTCAAGTTCGACCAGGTTCCGAACGAAGACCACGTGCGCTCGGCGATGGACCACGCGGGCGTCAAGGACTTCCGCATCCAGCGCATCTCGAACGGCGTCTCGCAGGTCTCGAACGAGGTCATCATCGCGCTGCCGATCAACTCGGCCACCGACACCAACCACGACCAGGGCCGCGCCGCGGTGCAGAACGCGCTGAGCGCCAACTATCACGACAGTGGCTTCACCATCCTGCAGGAAGACATCGTCGGCCCCACGGCGGGCAAGCAGCTCCAGAAGCAGGCCATCTATGCAACGCTCTACTCGCTGCTGGGAATGTTGCTCTACCTCTGGTTCCGCTTCGAGCTGATCTACGGTGTTGCGGCCGTGGTTGCAGTCTTCCACGACACGCTCATCACCATTGGCGCCTTCTCGCTGACCAACCAGGAGCTGACCCTGACGGTGATCGCGGCCATCCTGACGCTGATCGGATACTCGATGAACGACACGGTCGTCGTCTTCGACCGCATCCGCGAGAACCTGGCGCTCAGCCGCCGCGAGGATCTGGCGACGATCGTGAACCGCTCGATCAACCAGACCCTCAGCCGTACAGTGCTCTCCTCGGGCCTTACGTTCCTCACAGTGCTCTCGCTCTTCGTCTTCGGCGGCGAGGTGCTACACGGCTTCTCCTTCGCGCTGGTGGTCGGTATCCTCATCGGAACCTACTCCTCCATCGCGGTGGCCGCGCCGATGCTGGTGGCGTGGCAGGACTGGCGCTCTCGCAAGAACCAGCAGGCCAAGGCGGCGACCCTGCCCGCCGGACGCGCCCGCGCTTAGTTTCTCCTGATCGCAAATAGCAAAGGCCACCCACGGAAATGTGGGTGGCCTTTGCTGTTTGTGTACGCTTTCGCTCCTGAATACTTTTGCAAGATATTGCCCTATCTCGTCAGTAGCGGGTCAGTTTGAAACTGCAGACTCCAAGTTCATCGTGATCCGGAGGGCAACGATACTCAAAGCCCATATATTCATCGAATACCGATCAGTAGGCCCGCAGACATGCCAATCGATTGCACATGACCGCCAGCGAAGCTGTAGTCATATGCAGGTTCCAGATACCATCCGAAGCGATGCTTTCCCGTTGGCCAGAACATGAAGTCTCCCGCCAACTCCGCAGAGAAGGAATCTCTCACTTTGCCGCCTTGTTTTAAGTGAGTCCATTGCGGTCCTACGCCCAGCATAAACTCGGCTTTTTTAGAGATGTCCCACGGTTTCTTGAACAGAAAATCCGTGTCCCATTCTGTGGAATTACGCGTGTAGAACGGTGAAACGCCCGCCTCAAGTTCGAGCCAGTCCTCGATGGGGGTACACTCGACCGCCAAGTTGGGTGCGAACGTAGCCGCGCCTCCATTGAAGTTCCAGTTCGTGGAAGCACCTACTTCCATGATCGCCACGGTACTGTCGTCATCTTTGGAAGATTTTGCTGGATGGGTAAGAGGATCGTTCTGAGCTATCTGCCCGAGGGCGGATTGGCAGCACAATATAAGGGCATACGCTCCTATGAGCGTGCACGTCTGTATACGCATGGTAAGTCTCCAAGTTCAAAACTGATTCGATCCGCGCCAGAGACGCGGAAGAAGGTGAGCTAGGAGGCTGTCACACGGGGTGGTCGGAATATTGTGGAATGAGGCGCGAACGCGGGACGAGGTGATTCCAGCACAAGATCGGCGAATGCGGGATTCACGGGAACAAGAGCCAGTCCGGCATTGGGCAGTCCGTAGAAGCCGCAACAGGTGCAGATGCCGTTACACCTATCAGGTACAGCCGGAGAGTAATGCTTGAGGGAGGGCTGGTGCAACGAGGCGGCTGTGATGGAAATTCCATCACAAAGGTCGCAGTGCGGCGGATTTGCTGTAAGCCAAAACAGCAGGGCGCAGAGTAGCCAGGCCCATACTCCACGTCGGTTGCAGCTCCTCATACCGCTAACAATAAATGATCGAGAATGAACCACGCGGAATTGGTAATGAGAAACGCGTTTGTGGTCGCGTATAACTCCCGAATCGGTGGCGATTCGGAACAAGGCACTCAACGGGCTCACTACTTATCTCGTGCAGGCTCTTCCCGATACGAGACTTTCCGTGTTACGCTCTCTTCAAAGCTCAGCCAAGATTTGCCGAAGCTTAGGTTTTCCACAGGCTTCCACAGTCCCCATAGGGAACCCGGGAACATATCCTGAGTCCTCGGTGTCTAACCATCAGAAGCGCTCCGCGCGTCAACAGACTCTCTGCTCTACCTCTCGAGGCTGCCATGTTTGAAGATTCTCTGATCGACTCCGGCGATAAGCTCAAGACCAAGTCGAAGTACTGGATGATCGGTACGTTCGCACTCAACGCCGCAATTGTGGCGGTCTTGATTCTGATTCCGCTCCTCTATCCCGAGGCGCTGCCGAAGACGGCCATGACGGCGATGCTTACCGCGCCGCCACCGCCTCCACCCCCACCGCCGCCGCCACCGCCGGCCCAGGTGGTCAAGCCGATTAAGATGGTGTCGGAGATTGACGCCGGTCTGCACGCGCCCACCAAGATCCCCAAGAAGATTGAGATGGTGAAGGAAGAAGCTGCGCCTCCGCCGCAGGTTGCCGGTGTTGCCGGTATGTCCGGCATGGGTGCCGGTTCGGGCAATGGCGTCCCGGGTGGCATGGGCGGCCTGCTCGGCACGGCCCCGACCCCGGTGGTCCGCGCCGCTCCTGAGAAGCCCAAGGGACCGGCCCGCATCTCGGGCGGTGTCATGCAGGGTTCCATCATCCAGAAGACAACCCCGGTCTATCCTCCGATCGCCAAGGCTGCTCACGTCTCCGGCACGGTCACCCTGCACGCTATCATCTCCAAGCAGGGAACCATCGAGAATCTGACCGTCATCAGCGGACCCCAGATGTTGCAGGCGGCGGCGATCGATGCCGTCAAGCAGTGGCGGTACAAGCCGTATCTTCTGAATGGAGAGCCCACCGAGGTCGATACCACGGTTCAGGTAAACTTCAACTTCGGCGGCGGCGACTAACCTCTTAGGTCCAGCCCAAGTCCTACTGTCCTGGGCTGGACCGCGATTTTGTTGAACTCCCTGGTGTTATGTAGGTAGGGAGTGTCACAACGACCCGTAAACGCCTCGATGCTCCGCGCAGCAGATGGAACATCGAGACACAGAGTTCAACGAACGATTCTGATTTCGGAGGAAAGACCCAAGTGATTCTCGCTCATCTCGCAACCACCCTCGCTCATGTTCCCGCCTCTCTCGCCCTCTTCCAGGAGGCAGCCAGCTTCTCGCTGCTCGGTATGTGGGGCAGCATGAGCTGGATTCCGCGCGCCATCGTCATCATCCTGTTCATCATGTCGATCTGGTCGCTGGCCGTCATCATCGACCGCTACCTGTACTTCTCGGCAGCGCGTTCGCAGTCGCGTGAGTTCGCGCCCAAGGTTGCCGGTGCGCTGAAGGAAGGCAAGCTGGACGAGGCGATCAAGATCGCCGATCGCAACAAGAAGTCGCACCTCGCCGAGGTTGTCACCGCCGGTCTGCAGGAGTTCCGCAGCTTCGGTTCGGGCGGCAACATCTCCGAGACCCAGATCGAGAGCTCGCAGCGCGCCCTCGAGCGCTCTGAGGCCATCGTTCACTCCAAGCTGAAGCGCGGTCTCGGCAGCCTGGCCACCATCGGTTCCACCGCGCCGTTCATCGGTCTGCTCGGCACCGTTATCGGTATTCTCAACGCCTTCCAGTCCATCGCGGCTTCGAAGTCCTCGGGTATCGGTCAGGTCGCCGGCGGTATCTCGGAAGCTCTCGTCACGACCGCCTTCGGTCTGATCGTCGCTATCCCGGCCGTTATGACCTTCAACTTCTTCACCAACAAGGTTGAGGCCTTCGACGTCGAGATGGACAACTCCTCCTCCGAGCTGGTCGACTACTTCATCAAGCAGAGCCACCGCTAAACTGCGGGGTGGCTGGCCGGAGCTTCGGCACCGGCCAGCCGCCCGCATAGCACTTGCACCGGCTCAACGATATCTCTTTAGCTCTATTGATTCCGGATAACCCGGACGGAGTTCGCGCACATGGCACAGGCAGTTCGGGCAGAAGGTAAGAAGGTAAACTCCAGCATCAACGTAACGCCGATGGTCGACGTGATGCTGGTGCTGTTGATCATCTTCATGGTGATCACTCCCATGCTCAATAACAAGGTAAACGTCGATCTGCCGAAGGCTGATGCGGCGATCGTCATGGAAGACGCCAACAAGGAAGACGCAATCACCGTCGCCGTTACCCGCGATGGCAAGACCTTCCTCGGCGCTAACCAGGTTCAGATTGATGATCTGGGTCCCAAGATTTCGGCACTGCTCGAGAACAAGGGAGCTACGGACGCCAAGGAAGTCTTCCTGCGCGCCGACGTTCGCGCCAACTACGGCAAGGTGATGGATACGATCGATGGTGTCCGCGCTGCCGGCGTCAGCCAGCTTGGCTTGCTCACCGAGAGAACCGGTCAGTAACTTTTAGTTTCATCCGGGCCTCATGCGCCCGAAAACAGAGGAATCACAGGAATTCAGGAGGTTCATTATGGGAATGGGTGGAGGCGGTACAGGCGGAGCAGTATCGGAGATTAATGTTACTCCGCTGATCGACGTTCTTCTGGTGCTGTTGATCATCTTCATGGTCATCGTGCCGGTTACCCCGAGGGGCCTCGAGGCGCTGGTTCCCCAGCCGCCAAAGAACAAGACGCAGGACGTAGAGAACACCCGTACGATCGTTGTGCAGGTGATCTCGAATGGCGGTGGCGAGCCTGGGTACAAGATCAACGATGACTCTTTTGCCAAGTCCGCGCTTGAGCCGAAGCTGGCTGAGATCTTCGCGAGCCGTCAGGAAAAGGTCATGTTCGTCAAGGGTGACAAGGATCTCGACTACGCCAAGATCGCTGAGGTCATCGACTTCGGCAAGCAGGCTGGTGTCGATAACGTCGGTGTCATCACGCCACGTATCGAGGCTGGTCAGTAAGTTTACGAGCTGCAAAAAGATGGGTGGCCGAGCAATCTGCTCGGCCACCCCATCTTTGTTTAAAGCGCCCTTACGCCGGGCGGGCTGCACTTCGTGCGGTTCTCGGAACGGTATGAACGGTATGGGCAGGATCAGCTCCTGAGGGTCTCCCGCCGGTCGGCAGCTAGTCGCCGCGGCTGAGACGGTGGGAGCGCCGGACGCGGGCGACGCGGCCAAACGACCACTCCCGAACCGGACCTACATCCACATGCACAAACTGCGACACGGGGTAGTAGCCCACGCCGCCCTCGTGGAGCGAAAGCGCCGCATCACGTAGAGTGCGAGTCTGAATGCCGGGAACGCGGATGTCGATCGCCTTGGCCAGCACGTGCTGGCTGTGCTCGGCAACACCCGTATTCGCAGACCGTGCCCGCAGGAAGTTGTTGCTCCACGGCGTGCGGTAGCCGCAGACGATATCAATGATGCCGTTCGGCTTGTGCAGCTTCTCCATCACGGAGTGCAGGACGTCGAACTCCTTCGGGTCGTAGCGGCTGGCGTCGTCCGTGCGGTGATCGCGGAGGAAGTAATCCAGCGCCTCCAGCGCGCCGGGAACGTACTGGTCGCCGACCCGGTAGACAATGTCGATATCCTCGCCGGTGTGCAGGTGGTGCAGCCGCAGGCGATACCGCGCGCCCGCGCCCGCGAGAATCTCCGCATCGCTCGTTGTCGCCGCAACCGTGGTCTCCTCGGCGCGAGCAATCCTGGTCGATCCTCCCGAGCCGATCAGCAGCGTTGCCACCGTTGCCGCTGCCATCATTTTGCTACGGCTAAAAAGCTTCATCCTCACCCCAGCCAATCGTTTGTGAACATATTGCCACGATGAAATGGCAATTGATATTTCTCATTCACTTCATCGATTCTATCGAGAGATATCTTTATCTCTGCCCGTTGTGACAAATAAATTACACGAGCAACCACTTTGTAACGTTGGATTGCACCTGAATTGCAGCAAATTTGGGGATTGTGGCAATTGTTTTTTGGTTGTGGCAGTCTTGCACCATGCTGCTCGATCCAACCACGCTCCGCGTCCTCGGCTCCTTGATGGAGAAGGAGATGACCACCCCGGAAAACTATCCTCTCTCCTTGAACTCCCTGATCGCGGCGTGCAACCAGCGCAGCAGCCGCGAGCCGGTGATGGAGCTGACCGAGGAGGAGGTGCGGCAGTCGCTCCACATTCTCGAAGAGGCGTCGCTGGTAATGCCCACGCGCGATGCGCGGGTGCCCAAGTTCGAGCATCGCATCCGCACGGTGCTGAATCTGCGCCGGGATGAGACGGCCGTTCTTTGCCTGCTCCTGCTGCGAGGACCGCAGACCCCAGGCGAGCTGCGCGGCCGCTCCGACCGGATGTTTACCTTCGACGATCTACCTGCAGTGCAGGCTACGCTCGACCGCATGGCGGCTCGTCCAGCGGCTGAGGACCCTGATTTTCGGTTCTCGACCGAGGGTCCGCTGGTCGTGGTTCTGCCGCGCCAGCCTGGCTCCAGTGCCTCACGGTGGATGCACCTGCTTGGCGGCGTTCCGGCGATTTCGACCGAACAGCCTGGCTCCGAGACGAGGCCGAGTTCCGGCGGGCTCGAGGCTCGGGTGGCGGAGCTTGAAGCCGTTGTAGTGCGGCTCGAGCAGGAGTTGGCGAGGCTGCGGGCGAAGGTGGAGACTCAAGCGTAGCGATTGCGGGGGAAGAGAGCAGTTCCTTGGCAGCTAAAGCCGGTACGACGGCGGGAATCTCGCCGCGAAACTGTGCACGGAAGAACCGGCAACCGTTAGACTGGTCACAAAAAGAAAGCTGGGCCTGTCGCGACTCCCCATGATTCGAACTGCGCCGCCAAACCCGTCTTCCGGTCTTCATCTCTCCGGCGATGCCCCGCGCCCGGCTTCCAAAGCCCTGCTCGACCTTATTCCCAATCCTATCCTTTGTCTGGACAGCAACTTACGCCTCACCTATGCGAACCAGGCGGCACATCGTCTTGGTCATCTCTTGCCGGAGAGTGCAGAAACGGCCTTCGGAGCCCATTTTGAGGCAGCCTGCCACGAAGTCCTCGCGGATGGCCCGTCGCGGTCGTTCGAGTATCTCGACCGGCCTTCCCGCCAATGGTTTAGCGTGCTTATACAGCGCCACGAAAATGGTTTGCTGCTGCACTATCAGGAGTTGAGGCAGGAGCCGGAACAGGAATCCGGGCCGCAGCCGCCCGAGCACCGGCGGCTCGAGACTTCGAGCCACCAGCTCTGGCAGGTCTTCGAGGCAACTCCCGACGGCATCGCCCTCATCGACCACAACTGGCTCTTCTCCTTTGCCAACCGACGCGCCCGGGAGCTGCTGTTGCACGACTCCATCCTCGGCCTCAACCTCTTCGATCTTTTTCCCGGCTACATGCAGGCCTCCTGCGGAGTCGCCTGCCGCGTCACCATGGAACAGCGCGTCGCGACCGAGTTCGAGGTCTTCCACCCTGCGCCGTTCAACCACTGGCTCAAGGTGCAGGCCCGGCCGTTTGAAGACGGCATCCTCCTCTTCTTCTCCGATATCACCGAGCGCAAGCACAATGAGGAGGCACTCGCCGCCAGCGAGCAGCGTTATCGCGTCCTGGCCGACCTGAACCCGCAGGCGCTCTGGGCGGGCAGTCCCGAGGGTGCGATCATCTACGCCAACCAGGGGCTGCTCGACTACCTCGGCCTTACGCTGAAGGAGCTGGAGGGCCGGGGCTGGCCGGACGTCCTCGACGCCCGGGACCGCACGGCTACGATTGATGCCTGGACCCGCGCGGTCAGCACCGGCGACCACTTCGACGTGGAGGCGCGCCTGCGCCGCGTCTCCGACCGCAGCTACCGCTGGTGGAACCTGCGCGCGCTGCCGGTTCGCGACGAATCCGGTGTCATCACCTCCTGGCTGGGCGTCGGCCAGGAGACCCACGATATGAAGACCGCCGCCGAGGCGTTGCGGGCCGAGCAGCAGGAGACCGAGCGCAAGCGGCTGCAGCTTGAGACCGTCTACCGCACCGCGCCCATCGGCCTCTCGCTCATCGACCCCGCCGAGTTCCGCTACCTGCGTATCAACGAGCGCGAGGCCGAGAACCTGGGCCTGACCGAGAGCGAGGTCATCGGCCGGACGATCTCGGAGGTCATGCCCATCCCCGGACTGATCGACCTCTTCCACCAGGTGGCCCTGGGGATTCCGGTCAAGGATCACCTGCTCGAAGGTGAGCTTCCTGTCGGTCGAGGGGAGAGCCGATCGGCAGGAAGCTCGGACCGCCACGCGGAGCGCCGAGCCTGGACCGTCAACTATTACCCGGTCTACGGCCCCTCGGGCGCGATCGAGGCCATTTCGACGGCGGCAGTCGAGATCACCAACCAGCGCCGCTCCGAGGCTGCCCTCATCCAGAGCGAGAAGCTCGCCGCAGTGGGTCGTCTGGCCAGCTCCATCTCGCACGAGATCAACAACCCGCTCGAGGCCGTTACCAACCTGCTCTACCTGATCGGCCTGGCGCCGGACCTCTCGCCCGACAATCAGGTCTACATCCGTATGGCGCAGTCCGAGCTCTCGCGCGTCTCCCAGATCGCGACCCAGACCCTGCGCTTCCACCGTCAGGCCATCGCTCCCACTCCCGTTACCGCTGGCGAGCTGGTCGGCGCGGTGCTCGACCTCTATCAGGGGAGGCTCGCCAACTCCGGCATCAAGGTGGACGCGCGCTACGACACTGAGGTCCCCATCCTCTGCTTTGAAAACGACATCCGCCAGGTGCTCAATAACCTGATCGCCAACGCCATCGACGCCATGCGCGCGGGCGGCAGGCTGGTGCTGCGCGCGCATGCCTCCCAGGGCACGCAGGGAGAGTCCGGCATCCGCATCACCATCGCCGACACCGGCCACGGTATGGAGCCGAAGACGCTCGCGCGCATCTTCGAGCCCTTCTACACCACCAAGGACCTGAACGGAACCGGCCTCGGACTCTGGATCTCCTCCGGCATCGTGGAGCGGCACCAGGGCCGTCTCGACGTCCGCAGCACCACCCACCCCATCCATCACGGTACCGTCTTCACGCTCTTTTTACCGCTGGAGCATCGTCCGGCTGAGTAAGAGAACCGGCACTCGCATCTAACGGCCCATGTCTACTTACTACGACGCGATCATCATCGGAACCGGGGCTGGCGGCGGTACGCTGGCGCTGCACCTCGCGCAGGCGGGCAAGAAGATCCTGGTGCTGGAACGCGGTCCGTTTCTGCCGCAGGAGCGGCTGAACTGGGACACGTCGGCCGTCTTCCTCGACAACCGCTACCACACCCGCGAGACGTGGCTGGACAAGGACGGCGGTGAGCTGCATCCGCAGCAGGCTTACTACGTCGGCGGCCAGACCAAGGTCTATGGCGCGGCCATGTTCCGCCTGCGCGTAGAGGACTTCGGCGTGTTGCACCACAAGGGCGGCATCTCCCCGGCCTGGCCCATCAGCTATGCGGACATGGAGCCCTACTACACCCGCGCCGAAGAGCTCTTCCACGTCCATGGCAGTCTGGGTGCGAATCCACCGGCCAAGGACGGCGGGTTAGGCAGCGAGTTCGATCCTACCGAGCCCTTCCACTCCAGGCCCTACCCCTACGCGGCCTTCACCAACGAGCCGCGTATGCAGGCTATCGAGGAGGACGTGCGCAAGCTCGGCGTCCGCACCTTCCCCATTCCGCTCGGCCTCAAGCGCAACGAGGCCGACCCGGTCGCCTCCCCCTGCGTCCGCTGCGACACCTGCGACGGCTACCCCTGTCTCGTCCACGCCAAGAGCGACTCCGACATCAACTGCATCCGCCGGATCATGCATCTGCCCAACGTCACCCTGATGACGGAGTCGCGCGTCACCCGGCTCATCACCAATGCCGCGGGCACGGAGATCGCAGCAGTGGAGGTTGTCCACTCCGGCCCCGGCGCGGACCCGAAGGGAGAGCTGGCGCAGTACTCCGGCAGCATCGTCGCGGTCTGCGCCGGAGCGGTCAATTCGGCGGCGCTGCTGCTGCAATCGGCCAACGACAAGCACCCGCACGGCCTCGCCAACGCCTCCGATCAGGTCGGCCGCAACTTCATGTACCACCAGGCCGACGCCATCCTGGCCCTCTCGTTGCACGACAAGAACGAAGACAGCTACACCAAGACCTGGGGCACCAACGACTTCTACCTCCGCGACCCTGACGGCTCCTACGAGTTTCCACTCGGCCAGGTCCAGCCCATCGGCAGCTTCCACGCCGAGATGATGCAAGGCGACGCGCCGTTCTTCACGCCGGGCGTGGTGCTCGAAAACATGCGCCACCACGCCGTTCCGTGGTGGCTCACCACCGAAGACCTGCCCGACCCCGACAACCGCGTTACGGTCCGCAATACCACGCCCGGCTCGATTCCAGACTCGATTCCAGTCCAGTCGCCCGGCCCCGCCGGAGCCCACGGAGCGTCCGAGTTCACGGCGCACAACTTCGCCGCCGCCACCACGGTAGCCGCTCCCGGCCAGATAACCCTGAGCTACACCCCTAACAACGTCGAGTCGTTCAAGCGCCTGCAATCCCGCTGGCTCGACGTGCTCCGGCGTGCCGGTCACGCTGAAGGCTCAGTGCCTCTGCACGCTTACTTCAAGAAGCGCATCCCTCTCGAGGGCGTCGGCCACCAGAACGGCACCTGCCGCATGGGCGCGGACCCGGCCACCAGCGTCCTCGACATCCACTGCAAGACCCACGAGATCGACAACCTCTACGTCGTCGACGCCAGCTTCTTCCCGTCGGCCGGTGCGGTCAATCCGTCGCTCACCATCATCGCGAACGCCATCCGGGTAGCCGATCACCTGCTCACCGAGCGGCTCAGCTAAAAAGAAGAGCTGTATTCTGTTACTTTCGTAACTCATTTCATTGTCATTATTTGCTGGAATGAAACCTTTTTTATTCAGAGAAGCGCGAAATGCGTTACGGAAGTCCTTTTCTATGTCAAATTGCATCCGTCATCCATTGGTATGTATTTGCCATCCTGAATTTCATATAAAAGATATGGTTTTGATTTTGACTAACTATTCACAACACGTTGATTCAGTGTTTCTTAGGACTAATGCACAGACCTTATGAGAATGGCATGAGAAATGCTCTATAGCTGCCAAGGAGCAACTAATGAAAATGTACTTTCCCAAATCTGTCTTGGCTGCGTTCCTACTCCTTCTGGCGCCTCTTGGCGCTGCGGCACAGATCACCAGCGGTGATCTGGCGGGAACCGTCAAGGATGCGACCGGCGCTTCTATTCCGAATGCTGCCGTTGTTGTCACCAACGAGGCGACCAACGTCTCCACCAAGATCTCCACGAACGGCAGCGGCGAGTATCACGCGTCCAACCTTCTTGCCGGCAAGTATGACGTTGTCGTTACTGCCTCTGGCTTCCAGGTCACCAAGCTCCGCGGAATTGCGGTTGACCTGAACAAGACCTCGACCTCAAACATCGCTCTTTCGATTGCGACCAGCACGTCCGTTGAAGTTACTGCGGAAGCAGGTGCTGTTCTCGATACGACGACCTCGAACCTCACCACTACCTTCCAGCCGGCAGAGATGAACATTCTCCCGAGCGCCACTGTGGGCCTCGGTGTTCTGAACCTCTCCCTGCTCAGCCCCGGTGTTGCCTCCTCGGGTGGTATCGGAACCGGTGTGGGACCCTCCGTCGGTGGTCAGCGTCCCGACAACAACAACTTCACCATTGAGGGAATCGACAACAACAACAAGGGTGTCACTGGTCCTCTCGTCTACATCCCGAACGATGCGGTTGGCGAGTTTTCGCTCATCACCAACCAGTTCTCTCCCGAGTTCGGACACTCCTCCGGTGGCCAGTTCAACACCAACGTGCTGAGCGGAACCAACAAGTTCCACGGCGTCGCCTACGAGTACTTCCAGAACCGGAACCTGAACGCCATCAACCTTCCGGCTGGTCAGAACCTGCCCAACCCGCGCTTCGACGATAACCGTTATGGCGGTCAGCTTGGCGGACCCATCCTCCACGACAAGCTCTTCTTCTTCGTCAACTACGAGCGCCACACCACGGGCCAGAGCCTCCAGTACCAGATCTGCACCCCGACCGCTGCAGGTCTGGCCACGATCGCCAGCCTGCCGGGCCTGAACTCCACCAACGTCCAGCAGTATCTGCAATACACCCCAGCCTCCCCCAACCAGGTGAATGCCACGAACGACTCGGCCTGCTTCAATCAGCCCTCGGGCGGGCAGTTCCTCAGCATCTATCCGAATGGTACCCCGGCAGGGATTACTCCTTATCCTGGCGGTAACAACGAGGGAACCGTCTACGGCTCCGGCACGCCCACCCAGATCCCCTTGGGCAACTACGTCGTCAATGCGCCGTACTTCACCAACTACGATGCGCTCACGACCTCAGGCGACTGGAACATCTCCCCGAAGGACAACCTTCGTCTGCGCTACATCTACAACACGGAAGGCACAGAGGATACCGCGGCCTATCTGCCGGTCTTCTTCCAGACCCTGCCGTTCCGCTATCACCTGATCGCCATCAGCGAATACCACACGTTTACCCCGCACCTGACCAACGAGGTTCGTGTCGGTTACAACCGCTACTTCAACAACACTCCGTCCGGCAACTATACCTATCCTGGCCTGGATTCCTTCCCGAACCTGACCTTCTATGATCTGAACGGCATCAACTATGGTCCGGACTCAAATGCTCCTCAGTCCACCGTTCAGAACCTCTATCAGTTCACGGACAACATCAGCTACGCGAAGGGCAACCACAACTTCAAGATCGGCTTTGACGGCAGAAAGTACATCTCGCCTCAGACCTTCACCCAGCGCGTGCGTGGCGATTACGAGTGGGACTACCTCACCGAGTACCTTCACGATCTTGCTCCGACGGCCTTCGGTCAGCGTTCCACGGGTAACTTCATCTACTACGGCGACCAGACCGCACTCTATGGTTATGCCAACGATACCTGGCGCGTCCGCCCGAACCTGACGCTGAACTATGGCGTTCGCTACGAGTTCACCTCCGTTCCTGTGGGTGAACGTACCCAGAACCTCAACCTCGCGGCTTCCGTTCCGGGCCTTATTAACTTCAGCTCGCCCCAGCCTCAGAAGACCAACTTCGCTCCGCGCGTCGGCATCAACTACGCTCCGGACGATAAGACCTCCATCCGCGCCGCCTTTGGCGTTGCGTATGACGTCCTCTTCGATAACCTGGGTCTGCTCTCGTTCCCGCCGCAATACTCTTCCACCACCACCGTCGGCACCAACTTCGGTCAGCCCGGCGATCCTAACTTCCTGGCCAACGGCGGACTTCCGGCCGGGACCGGTACGCTTGCGACCTTCCCGACGCTCGCAGCGCAGCGTGCCGCCACCTCTGCTTATCTGCCCAATCAGTTTGTGCCCTATGCAGAGACCTGGTCGCTGGGTATACAGCATGTCTTTGGCTCTAACTACACCGCTGAGGTTCGTTACGTTGGAACCCGCGGCATCCATCTGCCGACGCAGGATCAGATCAACATCACTCCCAAGGTGACTGCACAGAACCAGCTCTTCACCTCTACCACAATCCCGCTTGATCCTGGCCAGAACTATGCCACCATTCCGACCGCGGGCAATGCGAACAATCTCCAGGCCATCGAAAATGGTTCTAACATCCTCCCGCAGTACGCTGCAGCTGGCTTTACGGGAGCAATCACTTCGTACCAGCCATACTCTAGCTCGAACTACAACGGTCTTCAGACCAGCCTTGTTCGTCGTATGCATGACGGTCTCATGCTGAATATTGCTTACACCTTCAGCAAGACGATGGACGATGCGACGGCCTCGACCTTCTCAACCGTGCTTACCCCCCGTCGTCCTCAGGACTCGCAAAACGTCGCCGGGGATTACAGCCGTTCGGCTCTCGATCGCAGCCATCGCCTGACCATCGCTGCGGTGTACGATCTGCCCTACTTCAAGCACTCCAACTGGGCACTCAAGAACCTGGCTGGCAACTGGATCATCTCGCCCACCTACGTCTATGAGTCGCCCGAGTACGCAACCGCTCTCTCGGGAGTCAACTCGAACCTCAACGGCGACTCTGCAACCATCGACCGTCCGCTCATCAACGCCAACGGAGCCAAAGGTGTTGGAACCGGTGTCGCACCGGTCTACAGCTCGACCCTGGCAGCGAACTGCGGCGCTGGCGTAAGCCAGTGCGATGCCAACCTGGTTGGTTACACGGCTCTTACTCCCAATGCCTACTACATCCAGGCGGGAGCAGGAACCCTGCCCAACGCGGCTCGTAACTCGCTCTCCATCCGGCCGATCGACGATTTGGACGCCAGCGTCAGCAAGCGTATCAACATCACCGATCGCTACGCGTTCGAGTTCCAGGCCCAGGCCTTCAACGCACTCAACCACCCGCAGTACATCCCGGGTTCGTTGAATAACGTCAATACCAACGAGACCGATGCCCTGTCGACGCAGTTCCAGTCGGTCAGCAACCCGGCCTTCAACCATCCGGAGCTGCTCTTCAAGAGCAATGCTCGTACCTTGCAGCTGGCGGTCAAGCTCAGCTTCTAACCGGCTTGCTGTACACGGAAAGGCGTCCTTCGGGGCGCCTTTTCCGAGTTTTAGCCTCCTCTTTCGGGACGAATAAAAGCCCGGATCTGTGCAGATCGCAAATGCGTCCTTTACCCCGTCAAATCAGGCATTTATCATGGTGTAGACCATGCCTGACGATCTGTTCCCCGAAGACCCTACCCAGCCCGAAGTTCCCTCCCCGCAGGACGCAGCCTCGAACAACCCGCCGCCCGCAGGATCTCCCCCTGAGTCCACCGTCCAGGGCCGTGGCGCTCTCTCGATGCTCTCCATCAACGTCGAGGAGGAGATGCGCCGGTCGTACCTGGCCTACTCCATGTCGGTCATTATCGGGCGCGCGCTGCCCGACGTCCGCGACGGACTCAAGCCCGTGCATCGCCGCATCCTCTACGGCATGCAGGAGATGGGCCTCCAGTACAACAAGAAGTACACCAAGTCGGCCAAGGTCGTCGGCCACGTCATGGGTAACTACCACCCCCACGGCGACTCCGCCATCTACGACACCATGGTCCGGCTGGCCCAGCCCTTCTCGCTGCGCTACCTCATGGTCGACGGACAGGGCAACTTCGGCTCCGTCGACGGCGACTCCCCCGCCGCCATGCGTTACACCGAGTCCCGCCTCACCCGCATCGCCGGTGAGATGCTCGCCGACATCGACATGGACACGGTCGACTTCGTCCCCAACTACGACGAGTCCACGCTGGAGCCCTCGGTTCTGCCCGCGCGCATCCCGAACCTCATCATCAACGGGTCGTCCGGTATCGCCGTCGGTATGGCGACCAACATCCCGCCGCACAATCTGACTGAGGTTCTGAACGCTTGCCTGGCGCTGCTGAACAAGAACCCGCAGGACCACCGCGGCGACCTGGAGCTGGTGCTGGAGCACGTCCTCGGCCCCGACTTCCCCACGGGCGGAACCCTCTTCGGACGCACCAACATCCCCCAGACCTACCGGACCGGCCGCGGCCGCTTCATGATGCGCGCCAAGTGCCACATCGAGAACATCTCCGGCGGCCGTCAGGCCATCGTCGTCGACGAGATCCCCTACCAGGTCAACAAGTCCAAGCTCATCGAGCGCATCGCCGAGTTGGTCACCGAGGGCGTCATCACCGACATCGCCCGCGACGAGTTCCGCGACGAGTCCGACCGTGACGGTATGCGTATCGTCATCGGCATCAAGCGCGGGGCCGAGCACCAGATCGTCCTGAACCAGCTCCACAAGCACACCCAGATGCAGGAGAGCTTCTCGATGATCTTCCTGGCCGTCCACAACGGCCAGCCTCGGGAGCTTTCGCTCGATCAGGCCATCCGCGCCTTCCTCGACCACCGCCAGGACGTCGTCCGCCGCCGCACCAGCTTCCTGCTAGGCAAGGCCCGGGATAGAGAGACCATCCTCCTCGGTCTCCAGATCGCACTCGACCACCTCGATCAGGTCATCCGCATCATCCGCCAGTCCACCTCCCGTGCGGACGCCCGCGAGAACCTCTTCGCCTACTTCTCGAACCGTACCATCAGCCTGCAGGGCACGGAGCTGCGTGGAATCACGCTCGACCCGGCCAAGTACGGCGTCGATCCCAACACGCTGCCCATCTCCGCTACCTCGGCCACGGGCGCGACGCTGATCCTCAGCTACCGCCAGATCGACGCGATCCTCGAATTACAGCTCTACCGCCTCACCCAGCTTTCCATCGACGAGCTGCTGCGCGAACTGGCGCAGGTGCGTGAGAATATCGCCGAGTTCGAGTCCATCCTGGCCTCCGCGGCTAAGCTGCGCTCGGTCATCTCGGCCGAGCTGACCGAGATCCGCGACAAGTACGGCGACGTCCGCCGCACCATCATCCTCGACGAGACCGCCGAGCTTGGCCTTGAAGACCTCATCGCCGACGAGCAGGTTGCTGTCACGGTCTCGAACACCGGCTACCTGAAGCGCACGCCCATCTCGACCTACCGCCAGCAGCGCCGGGGAGGCACGGGCCGCATCGGCATGAAGACCCGCGACGAGGACTTCGTCGCGCAGCTCATCATCGACTCGACCCACGCCTACCTGCTCTGCTTCACCAACACGGGCCGCGTCTACTGGCTCAAGATCTACGAGATTCCCGACGTGGGCACCACCGGCAAGGGCAAGGCGATGGCGTCGCTCATCGACCTGCAGCCGGGCGAGAAGGTCGTCGCCATCCTGCCGGTCAAGAACCTGACCGAAGAGGGCAAGAACGTTCTCTTCGCCACCCAGAAGGGCACGGTCAAGAAGACGCCGCTCAAGGACTTCTCGAACGTCATGGCTCGCGGCATCATCGCCATCGGCATCGACAAGGACGACGAGCTGGTCGGCGCGCGCATCACCGACGGCCGCCAGGTCATCTTCCTGGCCACCCGCGACGGCATGGCCATCCGCTTCGAGGAGACCGACCTGCGCCCGATGGGACGGCCTGCCTATGGAAACAAGGGCATCGACCTGCGCAAGGACGACTACGTGGTCGGCCTCTCGGCTACGCCGTCCGAGGCTGCACGCCGCGAGCGCCGCAAGGAGGCCGTTGACGCGCTCGGCATCCCCGATCTGGCCGCGAAGCTCGGCCTGCTCGACCCCGCCGCAGCAGCGCCCGACGCCGCTACCCTCACGGTTGCCACCGACTCTGAGCAGTCCGAGCTTGTGCCGTCGGAGCCGGAGGAGGGTAACCCGATCGACAAGCTCGACAAGGCCACCCTGCGCGAGGTCGCTCGCGCGCTGAACCTTGACGAGAAGGCTGAACGCGCCGCCCTCACGTTGGAGATCTCCGCCTCACTCGCCATGACCCCCTGCCTGATCCTAACGGTGACGGAGAACGGCTTCGGCAAGCGTACGGATGTGGACCGCTACCGCCTCCAGTCGCGCGGCGGCAAGGGCGTCATCAACATCAAGGCCACAGCCAAGACCGGCAAGGTGATCGGCATCCAGGTGGTCGACGAGACCACCGAGATGATGGTCATCAGCCAGTTCGGGAAGATCATCCGCATCGACACCAAGCAGATCCGCGCTGCGGGCCGTGCGGCGCAGGGCGTCAAGCTGCTGAACCTGGAGGATCAGGACAAGGTGGCTGCGGCGATGGTCATCCCGCCGGAAGAGGCCAAGGCCCAGCCGGAGAACGGAACCCTGCTGTAAAGCTGAAGTCCTCCCGTTGGTCGGAAGCGAAATTCTCGTTTCCGACCAGCGGGAGGACCGTTGCTTTTTAAATCACCCAAACAAGTATGAAAGTCACGAAGTGACCACCCTCCGCGTAGGAGGCCCGTCCGGCAGGACATGTCTTTTGCCGTCGAGAGACAACAGCAAAAGCGTCCTCACGCCGGACGGGCGGCACTTCGTGCGGTACTCGACGCTTCGCGTGAAGAGCTACTTCACAACATGCGTCTTCGGCCTAGGAGCAGTGGTGGTCGTCTGCGAGTACTCCCAGATAGCCGCCGCCACGATCTTCTCCGCTCCCGCCATCCCGTTATCCCAGCGCGAGCCTTCAATCGTGTAGTACTCATTCGCCGCATGAGCCCGACCGCCCTTACCGCCGCGCGCGCCCATGCCCATCGGGATCGAGACCGAGCCAACCTTCTGCCCCACCTCGCCATCGCTGAACAGGTAGCTCGGCCAGTAGCCGCCCGAAGGATCAGCCTGGTTCACGCCCAGCGGCTTCCACTTTCCGCCGATGTCGTAGTGGTCGGACGAGGCCATCTGCTGCCCACTGTCATCGCCACTCAGCCCCAGCATCGCAGCGGCCTTGCGGTGCGCCACCGAGATATCCGCATCCGGGGACGACCCCCGCGACCACGGCACATCCCCGATCAGCTTCATCTCGACGTCCTTATAGCCGTTGCGATCCAGCGTCGCCCGCAGTTGCTTGATGATGTTCATCCCATCCATCTTCGGCACATAGCGGAAGCCGTGCTTTGAGACGACCTTGTTCGGCAGAATCGCGCCCGCGCCACCCGGGAACATATTGCCGCCCCAGATGCCGTCGAGGTTGAAGCTGATGCCGTAGCGCCCGTCCTTGATAACCTCCAGCGGATCGTCCGACATATACCGCGCCACGCCCTGCCCCTCGGCCATCTTCTTCAGATCGGTCTTGGCCGCGCGCTTCTTCAGCTCCTCCATCTGCTTGGCATTGGGGAACTCGCGCCCGTTATCCCACCCCGGAATATTCGGCGTATTGCCGTCCTTCGAGGTCAACGAGGCCAGCATCTGGATGTGCCGCCACGCCGGGCTGTCGGTGGTGCGCTTCATCACGCCGTGTACGTCGGAGTCGGTCGGCCCGCGCCCCCAGGACTTGCCGCTGGTCGTCAGTTCCACGTAGACGCAGCCCTCGGACGGCCCGCCCGCATACAGCGCATCGGCCTCAGCCAGCAGGTCGGAGTGGTCCTTGATGAACTTGCGCAGGCCAATGTCCATACGCTCCTCATCGCCCTCGGCGATGAAGATGAGGTTCACCGGCAGCTTGCCGTTGACGGCCTTGTAGGCCATCAGCGCGTTGAGTTGCGACATCTCCGGCCCCTTGGAGTTGGTGGCTCCGCGTCCGATCAGCACCCGCGGAATATCCGGCAGGTCCGCCTGTGAGCCGGGGATGACATTGGCGGCAAACGGCGGCGAGACCCACGCATCCGGCTGGGTCACGGGCATGGTGTCGTACTGCCAGTAGATGGCGACGGTCTTGGGCGCACCCTCGTCGCACTTGGCGTAGACGACCGGGTTACCCGGCGAGCCGTACTCGGTGATGCCCACGTCGTAGACACGTGTCTGCTGGCAGCCCAGCTTGTCGAAGAAGCCTTTGACCATCTCGGCCGATTCGGGAATGCCCTCGCCGCTGTTCGAGATGCTGGGCTGCTGAATCCACTTCTGCAAATTCTCCACATGCTCATCGATGTGCGCGTCGATATAGTCGAACACCTTCTGCAACTCCGGCGGAGCGCCCGTCACCTTGGGACCCACGCCGCTCGGTCCATTGGGATGGACGTTCAGGGCATTTTTAGAGGCGACTTTTGCGAGGTTTGTGCCTGGAGCGGGCTGCGTGGTGCTCTTGCAACCGAGCGGTAAGAGGGTAGTTCCCATGAGAAGAAGACATCCGGCCCAACGTGTCTGCATTCCATTCCTTTCGCAACTGAGGTTGTTCTACGGGGATAGAGAAAGCTCAAGGCATCCGGGAAGAACCTGCTCCGTGATACGAAGGGGTTTCCTGCGATGCGCGAAGGCTCGCAGGGAAGGGGCATCGTCGGCGGAGTTTATCTCTGGCGCTTCGTAAATGCGGGCAAGCTAGGATTTGGGGCAGTGATGTGAGAAGCGTAGCATGACGCTCGCTAGCGGGAAAGTAACTTCGTTGTAAAGTACGGTTCGAAGTTAGGGCACGGCTTCAGCCACGATCAGTCGTTGCCTGTTCTTTTGGTTGTCATTCAGGAGCGAAGCGGAGGAATCTGCTTCGCTTGCAATGAGGAAAGACTGTCCTGCCGGACGGGTCCGCTACGCGCGGGGCGGGCGTTCACACGCCTTTTTACTGCTTCGCGTGGTTTATCCTTCGAGCTGCTCTTCGCGGATATCGATGTACTCTTCCGTAAACGGGCGCTTGCGGAAGGTCGTCCAGAAGTAGTTGATCGTGTACCGCGCCGCAATCGTCAGCATCCCCTCGTGTTTCAGACGCCGTGCCGACGAGAACATCTTCAACCCAAAGGTGAACTCCACCTTGCCCAGCCGGTTCATCCTCCGGGCGATATCCGTATCTTCGCCGTAGAAGGAGATAGCCAGGTTGAAGCCGCCGATCGACTCCAGCGCCGAGCTGCGCAGCACGAAGTTGCCGCCCTGCACCATCGACCCGGCGCGCAGCACGTAGCGGTTTAGCACGTAGACCATAAAGGCCAGAAAGTAGAAGAGCTGCACGCTCACCCGCTGGGTCGGTGTCAGGTCGTAGTAGACCACCGGCCCGCTCAGCGCCACCAGCTTCTTGTCCGCTTCGAACTCGCGCAACACCGTCTGGACCCAGCCCGGCGTCAGCCGCGAGTCGGAGTCCACATTGGCGATCAGCTCGCCCGAGCTGGCCCCAAACCCCGCCTGCCGAGCGTAGGTCAGGCCCTTGCGCGGCTCGTCCACGACGGTCACGCCGGGGTAGCTCGCCGCCACCTCCCGCGTCCGGTCGGAGCTGGCGTTGTTCACCACAATAATCTCGACGCCGCCTTCGAGATCCCGCGTCTGCGCGAGGATCGACTCCAGGCAATCCGGCAGATAACTCTCTTCGTTGTAGGCGGGGATCACGAAACTTAGTCGCATACCACCAACGCTAGTCTCTTCGTGTTACAGGCAGGAGAAACGTCCGCATCAAGGTGGCTTCCTCCCCTATATTCCCAAAAAGAAAAGCTTTTCACGCGAAGCGTCCAAGACCGCACGAAGTGCCCCGGCGTGAGGGCGCTTTTGTTTCTATGGCTTACGCACATCCTCAGGCATCACGGCCCCGGCCTTGATCCACCGCTCTACGATGGCGATATCGGCGTCGGACATCCTCGGCTTATTCGGCGGCATGGGCCTGGGGTCGTTCGCGGGGCCTTCGTGGCGCATCAGCTTCACCAGTGTCGACCGCCCCGGATCGCCCGGCACTAGGATCACTCCGTCGTGGCCGCCCCGCATCATTCCAGCGCGGGAATCCATGTTCAGCCCGCCGCGATGATTCATTCCGCCGTGGCAGCGGGCGCAGTTGGCGGCGAATATCGGTTTTACCCGGGTCAGGTAGAACTCCGGGCGGGCGGCGTCATCCGAAGAGGGCGTCTGGGGTTGAATCTGGGATTTGCCCTGAGTCTGGTCCTGAACCTCGACCGGAGCCTTGGCTGGAGCGGAGGACGGAGCTAACCCACATGAGGTCAGCCCGATAGCCGCAACTCCCAAACCTGCGCATAGACCCCAAACCCGCACTCGCACCCGATCTCCTATTAGCAAGAAAGTCAACGGAACCAGCCTCAATACTTACACACTCGCACCGGCCGATCTACTCTCGATCTTGCTCTGGCGCTCCGCGACTGGTTCCTTCAACATGCGCGCAAACGCCCCTAAAATCCTGTTTCTGGCGCCCTTGCTCGTCACCGGCGCGGCCCTGTTCGCGCCCGTAGCCCAGGCAAAGCAGACTAAGCCGCACCATGCCCAGCCGGTCGCCCACGCTGCCGCCGCGCGAACCGCCCCGGCCACGCATGCGGTTGCTGCTGCGCGTGAGTCTGCTCACTCCAGGTCATCTAAAAACACTTCTTCTCGCGTCCGTGAGGTCGAAGAGCCGGTCAGCTCGCGCCATTCGAGCAAGGTCGAACGCGTCTCTGCCGCCAAGGCGGAGCCGAAGTCTCGCCGTGAGCTGCGCGAGTCCCGCTCCGAGAGTGTTGAACGTGTCGAGGTAGATCGTCACTCCCGCAAAGGCCGTCACGAGCAGGAGCAACCCACGCTCACCCGAGTCCACGGCCGGGTCGTCGAGCTGGAGCGTTCGCATGACTCCCGGCGTCCCGCTCCAAGTATGCTGATCCCGGTGGAGGAGCCGCGCCGCCACTCTGCCGGTCCGGTTCGTACGGCTTCGCTGTCCCGCGCGCCTGAGCCGGTCCGTGAGCCTGAGCCGCTTCGCGCCGCTGCCGAGCCAACCCCCGAGCTTCCGGCGCAGCCTGAGGTCCACGTCAGCCACAACCGCAAGCTGCACCACACCGCCTCCGGCGTGGAGCCTTCGGACGAATTGGCTCCCAATTCTCCAGTTGCCGCGCCTGCCGGTCATCTGGAGAGCGGCGTCTCTCACCCCGATACCGACGATGAGACTGCCCCGCGCGTCCGTTCCGCTGCCGTGGCTGTTCCAGCCGTCCAGCCCGTGCAGCTACCGTCCCAAAACCAGCCTCAACTCCACGCAGTTGCACCAAAAAACGTGGTCGTGGCCAGTGTGGTGCGGCCCGTTGCGGCGGCTCCCCGGCCTCAGCCCCAGCCGGTTGCTGTAGAGGAAGAGACGCCCGCCCCGGAGATCCTGCCCGCGCTCTACAACAAGCGTGGCCGCCTCATCATGCCGCCGCCGCTCAAGGGATCGCACGAGATTCTGCTGCGCCAGAACGAGGTTGCCGACCGTGAGGGCCTCGACCGCGTCCGCGACGATGAGGACTTGCGCCAGATGCGTGAGGCCCATATTCTGGTCGCGCTGCCGGAGAACGAGGCCATCTACTCGGATGAGCGGCTTCCGGCTAACCGCCGCTTTGTGCGGCCGTGGACCGCGCAGTTTCTCAGCACGCTGGCCCGGGCGCACTACGCCCGCTTCCACACGCCGTTGCAGGTCAACTCGGCTGTGCGGACGGTGGAGTTTCAGCAGAAGCTCATGCGTGTCAACGGCAATGCCGCGCCCCCTACGGGCGACACCGCCTCGCCGCACCTGACCGGGCAGGCGGTCGATCTGGCCAAGCATGGTCTTTCCATGACCGAGATCGCCTGGATGCGCGGGTATCTGCTGCCGCTGGTGCAGGAGGGCAAGGTGGACGTGGAGGAGGAGTTCCAGCAGTCCTGCTTCCACATCAGCGTTTATAAGAAGTACCTGCCGTCGGGAGCGCCTGCGCATCGTGGGATCAGCCGCCGTAGCTCGGCTACTGCTCTGGCCACTGCCATCCGGTAAAGCATTTGGTGCCGTTCTCCCGTTGATCGAGAAACGCTCGTTTCCGACCAACGGGAGAACTTTCCTCATGTGAAGAAAGCATACCTCGGGGGCTAAAGCCCGGACCTACCCCAGAGGCAACGACAACGACAAAAGCAGAAGCAGATTCCTCCGCTTCGCTCCTGAATGACAACCAAAGAACAGGCAACAGCAGGTGCGCCCTTGCGCCGGGCGGGCGGCACTTCGTGCGGTTCTCGACGCTTCGCGTGAAAGGCTTTATCCGCGTTGGGTTTTTCCGTGAGCGGCGGCTACTCGCTTAGCGTCTCGTTTACGTCGCGCACCAGGTTGCGCAGGTAGCTCCGCTTGTTCAATAGAGTCACCATTGCGTCTTTGGCCTTGTCCATCGCTGGGCGGTCGGAGGCTTCCTCGGCCTGATCCCATGCGGTCCAGAGGTTTTCCAGCTCGGTCTGGGTCGCGGCCATGCGGTCGTCGAAGCTCTGTTTTGCGGCCAGCAGGTCGCGGCGCAGCTCCGGCTCGTCCTCGCCCATCTGTTTGGCGGCCTTCATCTCCATGAGCTGCATATTCAGCTCGAAGACCTCTTCGAGCAGCTCGGGCGGCACGATCTGCTTCTTGGCTGTGCCGGAGGTGCGCGCCGCCTCGGTCGCGGCCTTGGACTGCTCCTCCAGCTCGACGCCCTCGAGCGTCAGCAGGTACTGCGTGCGCAGGACCGGCTCCTTCAGGGTCCGGTAGGCGTCGTTCAGGAAGGACGACTGCGCCAGCGCGGCCTCCTGCTCGGCCACGGGCTTGGCGGCGAAGCGGTCCGGATGCAGGCGGCGCGACTGCGCGTAGAAGCTCTTTTCGAGCGCGGCGGCGTCGAGGTGCAGGCGGCGGGGCAGGCCGAAGACGGTGAAGTAGCTCTCGTTCCAGATCGGGTTAGGGGAGTCGCTCATGAGTGTTCAGATTACCGGAACACCGGCAATGATGCAGGCGATGCTTAGGCTGGTTCCCCGGCGGCGGTTCCTCAGGGTAGGACACTATACTTTGCCCATGTCCCTGCTTTTTGCTAAGTCGTCCGCCGCGCTGTTGAGTCTCGTCCTCGCCTCTCCTGTTGTGATGTCTGCGCAGGCAGCTCAACCGGCTTGGAAGCAGGAGTTGCAGCAGCGACATGACGCGTTGGTCCAGCAGAACGGACCCGGCACCGACACCGCTCTGCGCGACCAGTTGATGGGGATGCGGAACCAGGACCGCGTAGCGCGTGGGTTGCAGCAGGCTCCGGGGACGAAGCCCGCCATCGCCACCAATCTGGCCGAGATCGACGCGTCGCTGACCGAACAACTGAAGGGAATCGTGAAGGCGAAGGGCTGGCCGACGATTGCCCTGGTCGGCATCGAAGCCTCGAATGGGGCCATGCTGATCCTGACCCACACCGCCGACCATGAGTGGCAGCGGAGCCTGCTGCCGACGCTCGTGAATCTGGCCGACGCGGGCAAGATCGACGGCTCCACGCTGGCGCTGGTGGTGGATAAGGAGCTGATCGCCGAGGGCAAGCTGCAACGCTACGGCTCGCAGTTCAAGCTGGTGGATGGGGCTATGGCCATGTACGCGGTTGAAGACCCCGGTGGGCTGGACCGGCGGCGGGCGCAGGTGCTGCTTCCGCCGATGGATGCTTATAAGCAGCAGATGGCTTCGATCTACCATTTGAAGGTTTCGAATCAGATTGTGATGGCTTCGCCTTCGGTTCGATAGAAGCAACGGCAACAGCGTCCTCGCGCCGGACGGGCGGCACTTCGTGCGGTGCTCGACGCTTCGCGTGAAAAGCTTAATTGACTTGGTTGCAAGAGTCTTCCGTTCGCGCTCCCGCGTCCAATGGGAACGCCGATGACTCGGCCAAGGACAAAATCATGGAATACAAGACACTCGGCAACACCGGCCTGCTCGTCTCCACGCTTTGCTTCGGCACCATGACCTTCCACGGCGGCAGCGGTTTCTGGAAGGCCATCGGCGACGTCGATCAGGCAGGGGCCGACGAACTGGTCAAAGGCTCGATCGACGCGGGGATCAACTTCTTCGATACCGCCGATGTGTACTCCGAGGGCGAGAGCGAGCGCATCCTCGGCCAGTCGCTCAAGAACCTGAACATCGCCCGCAAAGACGTCGTCATCGCCAGCAAGGTCTTCGGCCGCACAGGTCCCGGACGCAACGACGTGGGGGCCTCGCGCGGGCACATTATGGACGCGATTGAAGGCAGCCTGACCCGGCTGGGCACGGACCACATCGACCTCTACCAGATTCACGGCAGCGACGCGATTACGCCTCTCGAAGAGACGCTGAGCGCGCTGGATACTCTGGTGCAGCAGGGCAAGGTGCGGTACATCGGCTGCTCGAACTGGCAGGCGTGGCGGATTGCCAAGGCGTTGGGGATCTCGGAGCGGAAGAACTTTGCTCGGTTCGATACGTTGCAGGCTTACTACTCGATTGCAGGGCGGGATCTGGAGCGGGAGATTGTGCCGCTGCTCGAAGAGGAGAAGACCGGGCTGCTGGTGTGGAGTCCGCTGGCTGGCGGGTTGCTCTCGGGCAAGTTTACGCGGGAGAACCAGAAGCCCGCGGGGTCACGGCGGTCGGAGTTTGATTTCCCGCTGGTCGATAAGGAACGGACGTGGAAGATTCTGGATGTGATGGTTCCGATTGCGGAGGCGCATGGGTGCAGCTCGGCTCGGGTGGCGCTGGCGTGGCTGCTGACGCGGCCTGCGGTGACCTCGATCATCATTGGGGCAAAGCGGATGGATCAGCTCAACGACAATATTGCGGCGGTGGAGCTGAAGCTTTCGGCTGATGAGGTGAAGGCGCTGGATGAGGTGAGTGCGCTGCCGCTTGAGTATCCGGGGTGGATGATTCCGTTCCAGAACTCGAATCGGTTGCAGCCGGGGCCGCGCCCGAATGTGGGGACGAAGTCGTAAGACACGCGGAGCGTCCAAAACTCCACGAAGTGGCGCCCGCCCGGCGTTAGGGCGCTTTTGCTGTTGCTTCTTAAACAAAACCGGGTGCCCTGGATGGGGACACCCGGTTCTTTATTTGTAGAAGCGGCTAAAGGTATCGAGCGGCAGGCCGGAGCGGCGGGCGCGGTTGCGGACGGCCTCGGCCTCGCGTTGGCTCATGACTCCGCCCAGGGCGACGAAGTAGGGGGAGCGCCCCGTCGGGGTGAAGAGCTGTGGGTTCAGGCCGGGGTGCTGTTTTTCAATCGCCTGAATACGGATTTGGGCCTGGTCTTCGTGGTTGAAGGTGTAGGCGATGACGTGCCAGCCGGGCTGCGAGGTGGTGGCCGGTGCTGCTGTGGTCGGTTGAGGTGTAGGAGCGGGTTCGGGTGCAGGAGCGGCGGCTGCCGGAGCCTCTGTTTGGAGGGCCGGAGTAACGGTGGGCTTGGGGGAGCTGTGGCGATTGAGCAGCCAGATGCAGAGGATCAGGATGAGGCCCGCAGCGCCGATGGGGAGCCAGCGGCGTGCCAGCCGGAAGGGCTCCTCGGGGGATTCGGTTTCGACGCGGTGGAGGTGTGGGGTCTGCATCCGCAGGGGGGCTTCGGCTGGCTCGGCGGCAGGCTTTGTTTCTACGACGGGCGGTGTGGCCGGTTGAGGCTTTGTGGCGCTAGGGGTGGGTTGGGCCGCTCCGTTTTGGGCGGCTTTTTCGGCGCTGACGGCCGGGGTTGGCGCGGGCGTGGGTGCTGGAGGGGCGAGCTTGCTGACGATCTCCGCCAGGCCCCAGGAGCCGTCGACGGCCTTGGGGATGACCTGGTGGAAGGGTGCGGGCAGGCGGCCCGAAAGGCCCGGGTTCCGGTCGAGCGTGAGGCACTCGAGCAGCAGCAGGCCGAGGTCGTGGACGTCGCGCTGGCGCAGGGCTTGGCACTCGGCTGGAGGGTTGAACTCGGGGTCGGGGATGCACTCGCGGACGCAGTCGCTGCGGAGCTTGATGACCTCGCCGGTGGCGACGACGTTGGCGGCCGCGACCTGGGTGTGGATGAGGCTGGTGGCGTGCAGGGCGGAGAGCGCGGCGGCGACGCTGAGGGCTACCTCGGTGGTCTCGGCCGGGGTGAGGGGGCGCTCCTTGAGGATGTCGGCCAGGTTGGCGTCGGGCGACTCCATGAGCGCGTAGGTGAGGCGCACGCCGTCGAAGGTGGTCTTGCCGAAGCTCTTGATGGTGACGAGGTTGGGCTGGTGGACCTCGGAGACCTGACGCCAGAGCGCCAGCATCTCATGCTCGTCGTTGAGCGACTCGGTGAGGCGGATGACGTCGAGGTTGCCGTCCTTGCTGGGGGTGATAAAGAAGGCGCTGCGACCCTCGGGACGGAGCAGCTTCTTGAGCGGATAGGCGTCGGCGATGATCTGGCCTTCGTAGTCGTTCCAAAGATGCATGGGCGGGGTCCGATCCGGTACGGTGACCTGGGGAGATGGCATGGCGCTACGCGCGCAACATGAGCTGCAAGCAAATTGTCTGCCATTTGTAATTCGGCTGAAATCTGCTTCAACAATAATTATGGCCCATAAAAATCGGGCATTTTTGGCTGGTAAGATGCGTAAGTTCTTCCCCGTGCAGGCCAATTTTTAGGAATCTTAGGAGATTCCTTTGGGCCTGTTGGCTGTTTTTTGCTTCTTTGTGGAAAAACTCAGGCGGAGAAACTGGAGCCGCAACCGCAGCTCTTGGTGGAGTTCGGGTTGATGAAGTTGAAGCCTTGGCGCATGAGGGTCTCCTCGAAGTCGAGGACCATGCCCGCCAGGTAGAGGAAGGACTTGGGATCGACGAAGATCCGGACCGCCTGCGCACCGGAGGGATCGTTCGGAGTCTCGAGGCCAGCACCGAAGACGAAGGTGCGGTCGCGCTCGCGGGGCTGCGTATCGAAGCGGATGTTGTATGACAAACCAGAGCAGCCGCCGCCGGTGATGCCCACGCGGAGGCCGCCAGCGGTGGGCGAGATGCCCTCCTTGGCCATGGCGATGCGGATGCGCTTGAGGGCGTTTTTGGTGATCTCGATGGCCTGCTTGGCGCGGGGCTGCTGGCCCTCGGCGGTGAGCAGGGTCATGCCCGCGAAGGGGTCTTTGGGTGCAGCGGGCGCGTGGGCACTCATCGCTTGACTGGTGGTCGACGATATGGAGACTGTGGACATGATTATTTCGCCTGGGGACTGGAAGGTTTGTTCTTTTCAGCCCGTTCATTATCTTGCTGGTGACGTTTATAGAGATAGGTTCCGACGAGTACGGCCAGGGTCGAGAACAGAGTGCTTAGGCCTGCAAGACTCTTCCCATCGTGGGACAACCAGACTCCTCCTCCAACGCCGAGCAGGCCAATGAGTGCGCCACTTATCGTTCCCAACTTCTGGCTAAAAGCACCAGATGAGATGGCAGTTGCTTCCATCCTGCGGCGGTGAGTGGACTGGGCTTCAAACTGAGAAAAAATCCGCTCTGCGGAGCCAGGGATAATCTCTTCAAATTGGCGCAGAACCTCCGGTGGAGGCAACGGGCCAGAATAGCTTACGAATTCGACAGATCGCGACACCGCATTGACATTATCAACTTGCCCTGGTTCAGCAGAGGAATGATGAGCTAGCTGGGATGTATGCTTCTGCTGCGAGCGTCGGTTCACTTCCTTTTTGCCTGCTCGATTGCGATGCCTAGATCCTTACCAACCACTAGCCAATCACTGGTGATTGCACGCTCGTCTGCTTCTTCTCCGGTAGCACTCGAGTTGTACGCATCGAAGGTACCACCGAGATCGAGCGCACGCGCGAAGCCGCTTCCGAAGGAGGGACGGGCGAACAGGAAATCCGTACGGGCTGATGCTTTAGAGTTCATATGGACTCACAGACATACTACACATATCGCACGTTGCGATTGCATCTTTAGAGGATAGAGCCAAAATATCGCACAAGGCTCTTTCTCGGGCGACGTGAGGCAGCAGAGCATTGCAACTCCACTGCCTCCCGTGAATACGCCGTTTTAGTGAGCGGCGACGACGGCTGCGTGCTCAGTTTCGGCGACGTTGTTCTTCTTCTTCCAGTCGCCGATGGCCGCGCGGATCGCGTCTTCCGCGAGTACCGAGCAGTGGATCTTAACCGGGGGAAGCGCCAGCTCCTTGACGATGTCCGTGTTCGAGATCGTCAGGGCCTCGGCGATGGTCTTGCCCTTGACCCACTCGGTGGCGAGCGAGCTGGAGGCGATGGCCGAGCCGCAGCCGAAGGTCTTGAACTTGGCCTCTTCGATGACCTGGGTCTCGGGGTTCACGCGGATCTGGAGACGCATGACGTCGCCGCACTCCGGCGCGCCGACGAGTCCGGTGCCGACCTCGTCCGAAGACTTGTCGAGCTGTCCGACGTTGCGGGGATTGCTGTAGTGATCGACTACCTTATCGCTGTATGCCATGTGGATTCTCCTGATGCTTACTGATTAGATGATATGGCGGTGAAATAGTCACCGGATTAATAATTAGTGGGCTGCCCACTCGATCTTGCTCAGGTCGATGCCTTCCTTGACCATCTCGTAGAGCGGGCTCATCTCGCGGAGGTGTTTGACGACCGTGATGATCTTGTCCGAGACGTAATCGACCTCGGCCTTGTTGTTGAAGCGGCCGAGTCCGAAGCGGATGGAGCTGTGGGCGACGTCGTCGCCGAGGCCGAGGGCCTTGAGGACGTAGCTGGGCTCCAGCGTGGCCGAGGTGCAGGCCGAACCGGAGCTGACCGCGATGTCGTTAATGCCCATCAGGAGCGACTCGCCCTCGACGTGGACGAAGCTCATGTTGAGGTTGCCGGGCAGGTGGTGCTCCATGTTGCCGTTGACCGTGACGTAGTCGAGCGCATTCTCGAGCTTGGCTTTCAGGTAGTCGCGGAGCTCAGCTTCCCGCTTGGCCTCCTCGGCCATCTCGTTCAGCGCGATCTCGCAGGCAGCGCCCAGGCCGACGATGCCGGGGACGTTGAGCGTGCCCGAACGCATTCCGCGCTCGTGGCCTCCGCCGTTGATCTGCTCGGTGATCTGGACGCGCGGGTTGCGGCGGCGGACGTAGAGCGCGCCCACACCCTTCGGCCCGTAGATCTTGTGGCCGCTGAGCGAGAGGACGTCGATGCCCATCGACTGCACGTCGACCGGGATCTTGCCGACGGCCTGGACGGCGTCGGTGTGGAAGAGGATGCCCTTGGACTTGCAGAGCTTGCCGATCTCGGCGACGGGCTGGATGACGCCGATCTCATTGTTGGCAAACATGATCGAGACCAGAATGGTCTTGTCGGTCATGGCTGCTTCGAGGTCGGCCAGCGAGATGAGGCCGTCGGCCTGCACGGGCAGGTAGGTGACCGAGTAGCCGGACTTCTCGAGCTTCTTGCAGGTGTCGAGGACGGCCTTGTGCTCGGTGACCTGGGTGATGATGTGGTTGCCGCGCTCACGGTACATCTCGGCGATGCCCTTGATGGCGAGGTTGTTCGACTCAGTCGCGCCGGAGGTGAAGATGATCTCTTTGGCCGAGGCTCCGATGAGCTTGGCGACCTGTTCGCGGGCCTTATCGACGGCCTGCTCGGCTTCCCAGCCGAACTGGTGGTTGCGGCTGGCGGCGTTGCCGAAGATCTTGCCGAAGTAGGGCAGCATGGCGTCGAGCACGCGCGGGTCCATGGGGGTGGTGGCGTGGTTGTCCATGTAGATGGGCAGGGTGACGCCCTCGGGCAGGGGCTGGCCGGAGTCCGTGATGATGAGGCCGTTGGTGGTCATGTTGGAGTTCTTTTCCATCTGGATTGCGGTTTCGTCGGTCATATGGGGGCTCCTGAACTTGTGCTGCTGAACTCGTATGTCTCTGAACTCTAGGCGCTTGGGGTTACAGCGCGATGCTGACGAGGCCGCCGCCGAGAGGGGCTTTACGGGCAGCATGTTCGGCAGAGGTCTCAGCCGGATCAATTAAGTCCGATATTTTGATGCCGCTCAACAGGTCTTTGATGCTGTCGTTTACCTTGCGCAGCGGTTCTTTAATAGTGCAGTGGCTATCGAGATCGCAAGCGCCGTGGATGGTGATGCAACTAGTGATGAAGAGCGGGCCGTCGATGGCGCGGATGACCTCGAAGGCCGAGATCTCCGCAGCCGGCTTGGCCAGCGCGTAGCCGCCGTTGGTGCCGGCGTGGGAGATGAGAAGGCCCGCGCGGGCGAGGGTCTGGAGAATCTTGGCCAGAAGCTGCGGGGGGATGTGGTAAGCGTCGGCGATGTCCTTGGCGGACTGGGCTCCCGTAGATGGAACTGCGCCGACGACTGGATGCAAGGCAGACTGGGCCGCCTGCTCGGCCAGGTACTTCAGGGCCATCAGTCCGTAGTCCGCTTTTTTAGTCAGGCGCAGCATCTTTGGTCTCGGGGGAACGACGACCAAAATGGACGGTATTCCCTATTTCTAGTGTACGGCTGGGCGGGTGGGGGCGCAATAGGGGGATTACGGCTGGGTAGTAGTAGGCGGGGTGCTGCTGACGCGTTGGATGACCAGCCAGGCGTACTGGGCCGCCGAGAGGGGGGCCAGGAAGGCGATGACTTCGAGCAGCGCTGTCGAGATGGCGGGCAGGCCGGGGATGGCAAATGCACGGCCGCTCATGATGAGGACCAGCGTGATGATCTGGAGGAAGGTGTTGAGCTTGCCCAGGATGGAGGGGCGAAAGTCGCGCAGGGTGTTGGTGGCGAAGAGCAGTGTAGCGATGAGGAGGATGCCGAGATCGCGGCTGAAGACCAGCACGGTGACGTAGCGCGGGATGAGGCCGACGTGGGTGAGGACCAGGAAGAGGGTGCTGAGGAGGAGCTTGTCGGCGATGGGGTCGAGGTAGAGGCCGAGCTTGGTGTGCTGGGAGAGCCAGCGGGCGAGCAGGCCGTCGAAGCCGTCGGAGATGCCCGCGAACATGAGCAGGGCGAAGGCGGTGCGGAAGTTGCCGTCGAGGATGTTGATGACGAGGAAGGGGATGATGAACAGCCGCATGAGCGTGAGGAGATTGGGCGCGGCGCGGAATTGGCTGAGGAAGGGCAAGGGCGGTCGGTGCGGTTTGGGGTCGGGATGGTGGATGAGATTATGCTATCGCATTGCGGGGACGGGGGTTGTGACACATTTGGGGAAGAAGAAACACGCGAAGCGTCCAAGACCGCACGAAGTGCCGCCCGCCCGGCGTCAGGGCGCTTTTAAGTCTTTTTGTGAGAAGCTGCCTGCGCCGCTTGGAGCCATGCCTCTAATCCAAAGTCGAAGCCGCGGGATGGCTTCTGTTCACCGAAGACGTGGGCTGCTTCGAAGGCGGCGATGCCGTGCAGGTGTGCCCAGAGTGCCACTGCGGCCTCGTTGGCGTGCTCGCGGGAGGAGACCCGGGCTACCTGCTCGATGACGAAGTCCCAAAGCTGCTGGTGCGTGGGAAGATCCTCCACGCAGGGGTGGCAGGGGGACATCAACAGCTCGTACAGGTTGCGGTGCTCGCGGGCGAAGCGCAGGTAGGCCTGGGCAGTGGCGCGGATGGCCGCGACCGCGTCCTTCTTGCCGACGGCTTTCTTCATGGCCGCGTGCAGGCGGTTCGCGGTCTCGGCGTTGATGGCCGATTCGAGCGTGGCGCGGTCGGCAAAGTAGCGGTAGAGCGCGGTGGGGGCGAGGTCCAGAGCCGTGGCGACGCCGCGCAGGGACATGCCCTGCATCCCCTCGCGGCTTACCTGGTCGAGCGCGGCGTTGAGGATGGTCTGGCGGTCGGTCTTGGCGGGGTACGGCATGGATAACACTGTACATCTTGACTCGGTTGTGCTCAAAGTGTACGGTGTTCATGTTAAAGATATTCGGTGTACATCTTCGCGGGGTTGTAAGGAGAAGGGCTATGAAGGTATTTGTGACGGGTGCGTCGGGCTACATCGGTGGTTCGGTCGCGGAGCGGTTGATGGCGGCGGGGCACGCGGTGACGGGGCTGGTGCGGTCGGAGGAGAAGGCGTTGCTGCTCAGGGAGCGGGGCGTGGAGCCGGTGATCGGGAGCCTCGATGACTTTGCGGTGTTGACGCAGGCCGCGCAGGCCGCCGATGCGGTGATTCACGCCGCCAGTGCGGAACATGCGGACTCGGTGGTGACGTTGATCGCGGCGCTCGAGCGTACGGAGAAGACGCTCATCCATACGACTGGATCGAGCATCGTCGCGGACTCGGCTGGCGGTGAGTTTGCCGGATCGGTTTACTTTACGGAGGACACTTACTCCGAGCCGGTGCCCTTTCGCCGTCCTCGTGTGGCCATCAACCGGCTGGTGCGGGAGGCCGCGCTGGACAAGGGGATTCGCGGCATCGTGATCTGCCCGCCGATGATCTACGGAACGGGGCGGGGGCTGAATCCCAACAGCGAGCAACTGCCGAAGCTGGCTGCGCTTGCGAAGCAGCTAGGGGCGGGCGTCTACTTTGGCAAGGGGTTGAATCGCTATTCGAACGTGCATATCGACGACCTGGTGGAGCTGTATCTGCTGGTGCTGGAGAAGGCTCCGGGTGGCTCGCTCTACTTCGCGGAGAATGGGGATGCCTCGTTCCTGGAGATCGCGGAGATGGTGAGCCGGTCGCTTGGGCTTGGCGGCAGGACGATGGGGCTGAGCGTGGAGGATGTGGTGCGGCAGGCGGGCGAGGCGGGCAGGTATGGCGTGACGTCGAACAGCCTGGTGAGTGCAGCGAATGCGCGGCGGCTGGGTTGGGTGCCGAAGGGGCCGTCGCTGGCCGAGTTTATTGCTGGAGCGTAAGGGGATGAGTATGTCGACGGGAAAAGTGGTTCTGGTTACAGGGGTTCATGGGGTGAGCGGGCGGGCGGCGGCTGAGGCTTGGGCCGCGGTTCCGGGGACGAAGGTGTATGGGCTGTCGCGGCGCACGGCCGAGGTGCCGGAGGGAGTGGTCTCGATTGCGGCTGATCTGATGGATCGCGCGTCGCTGGCTGAGGCGTTGAAGGATGTGCGCGGCGTGACCCATATCGTCTTCGGCGCGTATCTATGGCAGCCGACTCCAGTGGAGCACGTCACCGCTAATGTGGCGATCCTGCGGAACCTGCTGGATGTGGTGGAGGCTAGTTCTTCGGCGCTGGAGCATGTGGCGTTTTATCAGGGTGGCAAGGCCTATGGGGCCGATCTGGGGCCGTTCAAGACGCCTGCGCGTGAGGACGATCCCCGGTTGATGCCGCCGAACTTTTACTACGCGCAGGAGGACCTGTTGCGGGAGCGGCAGAAGGGGAAGTCGTGGACTTGGACGGCGCTGCGGCCGGAGGGGACGCTCGGCTTTGGGCTGGGCAATCCGATGAACCTGGGCATGTCCATCGCGGTCTACGCGACGATCTGCAAGGAACTGGGGCTGCCGTTCCGATTTCCGGGGACGGAGGGGGCGTACAGGGCGCTCTATCAGTTAACATCGGCGGATATTCTGGCCAAGGCTACCGTCTGGTCGGGCCAGAGCGATGCGGCGAAGAACGAGATCTTCAACATTACGAATGGCGATTACATTCGCTGGCAGCACCTTTGGCCGCGCATTGGGAAGATGTTTGGGCTGGAGGTGGCGGAGCCGGTGCCGACGCCGCTCGCGGTCTACATGGCCGATAAGGGGCCGCTTTGGGAGGAGATTGTGCGCAAGTACAACCTGCGGCCGCTGCCGTTTGAGCAGGTGGCCTCGTGGTATTTTGCCGACGCGATCTTCCGGCTGGACTATGACAATATCTCCAGCACGATCAAGGCGCGGCAGGCGGGGTTCCACGATTGCATCGATACTGAGGCAATGTTTGCGGAGTTCTTTGCCGGGCTGCGGCGAGAGCGGATTATTCCTTAAGAAAACAACATCCGGCCCGGGTGAAGGCTTGCCCTCGGGCCGGGTTGCGGTTAGACTAAGAAGACGCTCTTAGAGGCGCGTAGCTCAGTTGGTTAGAGCGCTACCTTGACACGGTAGAGGTCAGCGGTTCGAATCCGCTCGTGCCTACCACTTCCGCGGTTCTCCTGTTGGACAACACTCCACAGATTGAGCTTGAAAACCGGAGGTCTCGTGCCTGTGTATTTTCAGGAACGGGCAATAGCGAATCAGGATTTGGAGTATCGACATGGCAGCGAAATGTGATCTCTGCGGCAAAGGCCCGCAGTTCGGCAATAATGTCTCGCACGCGAACAACAAGACCCGCCGCCGCTGGGATGTGAACCTGCGCCCCGTGAAGGCCAAGGTCGACGGCGCCAGCAAGCGCATGCGCGTCTGCACCGGCTGCATCAAGACCGGCAAGATCGTTAAGGGCTAAGCCCCGACAGGATTAAACGAAGTGACCCCGGTCGAGTGGGTATCGACCGGGGATTTTCGTGTTTCTGTTGGGGATTGGTGGCCGGGGAAGGAAAAGCTCAACCTCGGGGCTAAAGCCCGGACCTACCCCAGAAGCAAAAGCAACGGCAAAGACAGAAGCAACGGCAACAGCAAAGACAGAAGCAGATTCCTCCGCTTCGCTCCTGAATGACAACCAAGAAAACAGGCAACGGCAACAGCCAAGAAAACAGGCAACGGCGAAAGTGGCTCCGTTGCCCTTGGGTTTGTTTGGGACGACCGGGTTACTTCTTGGCGAAGGAGAGGCTGGCGCTGTTGATGCAGAAACGCTCGCCGGTGGGACGGGGGCCGTCGGGGAAGAGGTGGCCGAGGTGCGCTCCGCAGGTGGCGCAGGTGGCCTCGACGCGGCGCATCCCGTAGCTTCGGTCTTCGTGCAGCTCGACCGCCGTGGGGCTGACCGGCGCCCAGAAGCTGGGCCAGCCGGAGCCGGACTCGAACTTCGTGTCCGAGGTGAAGAGCGGGGCGTTGCAGGCGCCGCAGTGGTAGACGCCGTCGTCGTGGTTGTTGACTAGCGCTCCGGTGAAGGCGCGCTCGGTGCCCTTCTCGAACATGACGTGATACTGCTCGGGGGTAAGCTGGGCGCGCCACTCGGCGTCGGTTTTGGTGACTTTGGCGGGTGTCTGGATCTCACTCATAGTCTTTTTCTCCCTGACGATTAGATGTCGGCGCACCCGGTTGGCTTCTTGTGCTGCCCTTACGATGCCTTGACGACGAGGTCGATCTCGACCAGCGCGTCCTTGGGCAGGGCTGCGACCTGGACGGTGGTGCGGGCCGGGGCGACGACGCCCTCGGGGGCCAGGTACTTGCCGTAGATCTCGTTCATGGCGACGAAGTCCTTTAGATCCTTCAGGTAAACGGTGGTCTTGACGACCTGGCTGAAGTCGCAGCCGGCGGCGGTGAGGACGGCCTTCAGGTTCTCGAAGACCTGGGTGGTCTGCTCGACGATGCCGCCGGGAACGAAGACGCCGGTGGCGGGGTCGAGGGGAATCTGGCCGGAGGTGTAGAGCATGTCGCCGATCCGGATGGCCTGGGAGTAGGGGCCGATGGCGGCGGGGGCGTTCGGGGTGGCGATGGCGGACTTGCTGGTGGAGGTCGTCATGGAGGTATTGTCCCTTGGGGGAGGCGAATTTACCAAACCGGTCCGGCGAAATGGATTGGTTACAAAAGATTTACGAAACAAATTGCGGAGACGGTGTTTAGTCGATGTAGGGTATTGGAGTCTTTCTAAAGGGGGTTTTGGCATGGGGCTACTCGACGAGTTTGAAGCGTTTGCCGGTCAGGAACTGGCGCAGAACGGTGGAGGCGATACGGCTAAAGTGGCCGGTGGCCTGGTGCAGGCGTTGCAGGAGCATCCGGGCGGGTTGCAGGGTATTCTGGACACCCTGAAGCAGAACGGGCTCGACGAGCATGTGCAGAACTGGACCGCGGGCCAGGGCACTCCGGCGACGCCGGACCAGGTGCAGCAGGGGTTGAGCGGGACCGGGTTGATCGAGGCGGTTGCGGCCAAGGCCGGTGTCTCGCCGGAGATCGCGCAGATGGCGATGACGACGGTGCTGCCGATGGTGGTCTCGCACTTCGCTCCGAACGGCGAAGTGGCCGGGGAGAGCCAGTTTGGCGGATTGGCGCAGCAGTTGCTCTCGCGCTTCCTGTAGGGCTTTCGTTTTTGGAGTTTGCAGGAATGGCGGCGGCGCTCGGTGTCTGCCGCTATCCATAACCGATGCAGTACCGAGGAGATGACATGGCTGATTTTCAGGCGTTACAGGCGAAGTATGCTCCGGTGGTCGAGGTCATCAAGAGCTTTGAGGCGTATGGCTCGAAGGTGACGGGTGAGGAGCTGGTGGGCGAGCAGTATCACCTGATGGCCGACGTGCCGTCGCAGGTGGTGCTTAACCGGGTTTGGGACGCGATCAAGAGCGTCGATCCGACGTTTGCGGACCTGAAGCATGAGATCACCAACACGGGTGGGCAGGAGCAGAGCTACACCATCGTGGCCGGGGATAACCTGAGCAAGGTGAGCAAGCTGTTCTATGGCAGCGCGAACCACTATGAGGCGATTGCGCAGGCGAGTGGGATTGCCGATGCGAACAAGATTCAGGTGGGTCAGACGGTAACGGTTCCCGTCATCTCCTAATGCATTTGGGGAAGTGAAATTTTGAGGTCCTCCTGCTGGAGGAAGCGAGCATTTTTCGTTTCCGACCAGCGGGAGGACCGTTGCATTTTGAGTCATTGAGACAAGTGTGAAAGTCACGAAGTGACCGCTCTGCGCGTAGGAGGCCCGTCCGGCAGGACAGATTTGTGGCGGGGATAGGTCGGGCCTTCAGCCCTCATCCCCAATATGGGGACGGAACCCTAGGGCTTTGCCCTAGGCTGGTATAGAGCGCGCTTTCAGCGCTTTTCGAAGGCATCCGGAGGCTTGGGGCGAGTTGAAAGAAAGCATACCTCGGGGGCTAAAGCCCTATGTGCGTCCGGGGTAAACCTGGACCTGCCAGCCCGGACCTACCCCAGAAGCAACAGCAACGACAAAAGCAACAGCAAAGACAGAAGCAGATTCCTCCGCTTCGCTCCTGAATGACAACCAAGAAAACTGGCAACGGCAACAACCAAGAAAACAAGCAACGGCAATGGCAAGAACAACAGCAACGGCTCAGGCTTTAGAACTTGTGCTTGTCGTCCTTCTTGTCCTTGGAATCTTTGTCGTCTTTATCGTCGCCTGGCAGGGTTGGCGGTGGGTCTTCGCCGGAGTAGTAGCTGAGGCGGTAGTGGAGACGCGCGTCGGGGTAGTCCGGGATCGTGAGGGCGAGGCGGTGCAGGCCCGCGGGATTGGTCGAGGGCGTCTGGAAGCTGAGCAGGTAGTAGTTGTGGATGTGGTTGGCGAGTGAGTGCAGGCCGTCGTCGAAGCCGTGCTGGCCGCTGAAGTTGACGTACTCGCCACCGGAGAGCGAGGCCAGGGTGTGGGGCACGTTCTTGCGGACGGCCTGTACCGCCGAGACCAGCAGCCCGATCGGGCCGGGACCCATGCGGCCGTGGAAGAGCGATTCGAGGATATCGGTGCGGCCGGGGTTGTAGGAGACCGCGTCCAGCACGGTATTGGAACGGCCGAGACCGGCGATGACGTCGGCGGGGCGGGCGTGGGAGCCATGGTCGCGGGTCTCGCTGATGAGCAGGATGGCTTGGCGGTAGCGGCCATTCTGCTTTGCGGCCAGGTCGTTGAGGAGCGAGTTCGAGTAGGCTACGGCGTCCAGATGAGCGGCGTCGGATTCGTCGCAGGGCTGGAGCTGGTTGAGGTTGTGGATGAGGCGGGCGGGGTCGCTGGTGAAGTCGCCGAGGAGGGTCGGCTCACCGCCGTAGCTGACGACGGCGACCTGGCGGGGAGCGCCGCCGGTGATGTCGTCGATCATGGCGGCCAGGCCGCGGATGTTGTTGAACTGATCGAAGGCCGCGCGGCTGCACTGGACGGCGACGACGAGGGAGAGGCCGAGGGAGTCGACGTCTTCATCGACGTGGATCTTCTGGGGGACGCCGTTGTCGGTAAGGACGAACTGCTCGGGCTTGAGGGTATAGATCATCTCGCCCTGCTTGGTCTGGACCTGCGCGGGGACGAAGACGATGTTGGAGCTGGTGCGGAGGGTGAAGGGCGTCTCCTGCTCGGGTGGTGGGGCTGTTTGGGCGAGAGAAGCTGTGGCGAGGATGAGCGGGAGAAGCGCGGCTGCACGCATGTGCTTGAGTGTAGCGGTTGGCGATGTGGCCGGGGTCACATTTCGGTGACGGCGGTTCGATTTAGACTTGCGGGTATGGCTGAAACAGGTTCGGAACTGGCATTTGGTGAGACTCGGATTCGCGTGCGCTACGCGGAGACCGATCAGATGGGCGTCGTCTATCACGCGAACTACCTGGTCTGGTTCGAGGTGGGACGGGTGGAGCTGATCCGGCAGATGGGGCTGGATTACAAGTCGATGGAGCGCGAGGATGGGTGCGGGATCGCGGTGGTAGAGGCCAATGTGCGGTATCGGCTGCCTGCGCGCTATGACGATGAGCTGATCGTGAGAACGCGGGTTGTGGGCGTGCGCGGGTCGGTGCTGCGATTTGCTTATACGGTTGTGCGCGGAGAGACCGTGTTGTGCGAGGGGGCGACGGTGCATGTCGTCGTTGGGGCTGATATGAAGAAAGCGGCCATGCCGGAGCGGTATGCGGAGGCGTTTCGCAAGCATCTGGCTACTTCGTAGCGTTTTCGGGGGAGGACCACGCGAAGCTTTAAAAAGGAGTGTGGACGCTCGCCCTCCGCGCAGGAGACCCGTCCGGCAGGACAGGTTTCCCCAGTCGGAGAAAGCATACCTCGGGGGGCTAAAGCCCGCGTTTGGGGCGGTTTTGGTGTCCGGGCTAAAGCCCGGACCTGCCCCAGAGGCAACGACAAAAGCAGAAGCAGATTCCTCCGCTTCGCTCCTGAATGACAACCAAGAAAACAAGCAACGGCAAGAGCAACGAGGGGTTGTGGTCGGGCAATATTTCCAAGGCGCTTTTAAAGCGGCTGGTAGTAGCGGCTGGCGGGGTTGGCGCAGCCCTGGCAGAGCGTCTGTCCGTCGCGGAGGATCTCGCGGTCGTAGTTGATGCCCTCGCCGCAGATCGCGCAGGTGATGCGGGAGGACTTGTAGCCAGGCATCTCGCGCGCGGCCAGCGGGACCGTGACCCACTGCTCGGAGAACAGCTCGGCGTCGGGCAACTCGCGATAGGCGGTCATCTGCTGCTGGTTTTTGTTCTCGATGTGGGGATAAAGCTCGCGGGCGCGGGCCTTTGAGGACTCGAGCGCGGCGATGCGGATGGCGCGACCGCCGGGGTGGGTGTCGTTCCCAATATCGACAAAGGTGGCGGCCATCTTGCCCCAGTCGCGGAGCTTGAGGGCGCGCTTGCCCAGGCGGCAGCCGGTGACGACGGCGATAGCGTCGGTAGCGCAGCGGTCTATCTCGATGAAGGTGACCAGGCGCTTGCGGTCTGCGCCCTTGGGGTCGTCGATGCCGAGGCGCTCGCAGCCGAGCATGGCCATGCGCACGCCAAGGATCTGGCCTGCGCAGAGATGGCCGTGGGCTAGTTCGGCTTCGCGGAGCAGTTCGTTGAAGGTCTGCATGGTTCTTCTCGCCTCTACTTGGATGATAGGTGCTCGGGTTGGGTCTAACATAAAGGTATGGCTTCCGCGAAGACAGCCGCGAAGATCTCGGAGAAGAGCTTTCAGTCGATCGCGAAGGCGCTGGCCGATCCGCGCCGCACGGCGATCCTGCGGCAGATTGGTCAGTCCGGAGATACGCTGGCCTGCTCGTGCCTGCTGACCTGCATGGACGTCAGTGCGGCAACTGTCTCGCACCATATGAAGGAGCTGGAGATGGCTGGGCTAGTGGAGTCGGAGCGGGAGGGTAAGTTCGTGAACTACCGGCTGCGCCGCGATGTACTCCAGGCGTATCTTGACCGGCTTGCCGAGATCTGATTTTTTCCTCAAGAGCATGTTGGAACAAATTTCTGCACCCTTTCCTGGCCGGCTCAATCAATTAGATGGTTGTCGAATTATCGAAAACGAATGACGACACTAGGAGATCTGAGATGAGCAAGCTTAAGGGACAGGTAGCAGTGGTTACGGGCGCTTCGAAGGGCATCGGCGCGGATATCGCCAAGGCGTTTGCGGCTGAGGGCGCTTCGGTTGTGGTGAACTACGCGTCGAGCAAAGAGGGTGCGGACCGCGTCGTTGCGGAGATCGTGAGCAAGGGCGGCAAGGCCATTGCGGTGCAGGGAGACGTGGCCAAGCAGGCCGACGTGACGCGCATCTTCGAGGAGACCAAGAAGGCTTTTGGGCGGCTCGATACGGTGGTCAACAACGCAGGTATTTATGCGTTTGCACCGCTGGGGCAGATCACCGAGGAGCTGTTTCATAGCCAGTTCAACACCAACGTGCTGGGCCTGCTGCTGACCTCGCAGACGGCGCTGCCGTACTTTGGCGAGGAGGGCGGAAGCATCATCAACATCAGCTCGGCGGTGACGCGGGTGCATCCGGCGGGTAGCGCCACTTACACCGGCACCAAGGGCGCGGTGGATGCGATTACCGTCGTGCTCTCGAAGGAGTTGGGACCGAAGAAGATTCGGGTCAATGCGATCAACCCCGGCATGGTGGAGACGGAAGGCGTTCATGCGGCGGGTTTTGCGGAGAGTGATTTCCGTAAGGGCATTGAGGCGTCGGCTCCTCTCGGACGCATCGGGCAGCCGGATGATATCTCGCCGACCGCGGTTTACCTGGCTTCGACGGACTCGAAGTTCATGACCGGTGAGACGCTGGTTCTCGCAGGCGGAATGCGGTAAGCACTGCGTACCGTCCTCGGGGCGGTATGGGTGAGTTGGCTGTATCGGTCCTCCCGTTGGCCGGAAGCGAGCATTGCTTGTTTCCGGCCAACGGGAGGACTGTTGTTTTTTGAGTGGGTAGGACAAGTGTGAAAGTCGCGAAGTGATCGCCCTGAGCGTGGTGGGTCTGTCCGGCACGACAAATCTGTGGCAAGGATAGGCTGAGTTTTTGTGCGGTCTTAGACGCTTAAGGGGCAATGGAAAGACTACGTCCGATGGTTTGTAATCAACTCTGATGGTTGCTATACTGCGCAACAGAGCCAGACATTTTGCCGTAGTTTTTGAGCTTCTCTTTGAATCTCAGAGGCCGGAGGTCCATTTTTTTCGCGATGGATCGCTGCTTCTGCGTTTGAGATGAACGACTGTCGAAGCTGGTTGACTGATGTTGGCCCGGCTTGCTCCGGCCAGCTTGAGCAGCTACATGAGGCGGAGATTGATACTCCCCGATCATTCGTGAGTGCCGGTTAACGTACGACTCACTCGACAGGTTCATTGCATCTGGAATCAGCCGCAGGGCCATCCCATGCGGCATGACCGGGAGGAAGTGGCGTGCAGTTAGCGGATGCCAAATACGTTTACCCGATTCAGCCAGTGGTTCGGACCATCTCCACGAATCGTTTCCACCTGTCCGAACGGATGTACCCGCCGAATGCGATGTCGCCGCTGCACGCGCATGTGAAGCACTACCTGATCGTCACGCTCGATGGCCAGTACGCCTCCACGTTTGAGGACCGGACGGAGGAGTTCAAGCCCTGGTCGGTCAGCTACCATCGCGCGGGCATCTCGCATACCAGCCGCTACAGTTCCAAAGGAGCCAAGGTGCTGTACGTCGAGCTTCCGGCGGATCAGATCAAGAACTTCGCGCGCGAGGCTCCATACAGCCTGAGCACCGTGAACCTGCAAGGCGGGCTGGCGAAGTGGACCGCGCGGCAGCTCTATAACGAGTTCGATAATCCGGACGACCTTTCGCCGGTGGTGCTGGACTCCTTTATCCTTCAGCTCTTCGCGCAGGTCTGCCGGCATCGCCGCCAGATCACGCAGGGGCAACCGGCCTGGTTGACGAAGGCCGATGAGCTGATCCGCGACCGCTTTATGCAGCCGCTAAGCCTGGCCAAGGTGGCCAAGGCGGTCAACGTGCATCCGGTGCATATGGCGCGAGAGTTTCGGCGGCACTATAGCTGCACGGTAGGCGACCAGATTCGCCGCCTGCGGATCGAGTACGCCTGCGAGCAGCTTTCGAAGACCACGCAGCCGCTTTCGAATATCGCGCTGGCCGCGGGGTTCTCCGACCAGAGCCACTTTACGGTGGCGTTCAAGCAGCAGGTGGGCACAGCGCCTTCCCGTTACCGCCGCGCGCTCCAGGTGGATGTTGCATCCAGCACAAAAAGTTAGTCAGCTAAAAGATAGTGTAGGTTTATTTCACGTACAACTATTGCATCAGGTCATAGATATCCAGAGCCGACACGGTTTGCTTGATGGAGCGTGTGTGAGTCGTTTCACATCCACAAGGGATCTCCTGCGCAGATCTAACCTGTCGGCGCGCCTGCTCCCAGGGGCGGGTGGCTTCACTCTTTTACCCAGGGCGTCGCAATACGAGTGTGGCCTGCTCGATATTAAAACCGAGGTTCAGAATGCTGAATAAGAGACTTGGAACGATCGTTCTCATGCTGGCAACACTGGTACAGGGCAAGCGGGTCTTTGCCCAGGAGTCCACTAAGCCCATCGCGCTGGTTGCGGATACGGTGATCGACGGTACCGGCAAGGTGCTGCATCATGCCACGATTGTGGTGGAAGGCTCGACGATCAAGAGCATCGGCGGACCGATTCCGGCGGGCTCGGCGGTCTATAACCTGGGCACGCTGACGGTGGCTCCGGGCTTCATCGATACGCACGCGCATATCCAGTGGCACTTCGACAATGGCCGCCTGGCGGGCAAGGGCGAGCCGCCGCTCCAGGCGATTCTGCATGCGGTCGATAACAGCGTGAACACGATCAACGCCGGTTTTACCACTATCCAGAGCCCTGGTTCGGCTGAGGATCTTTATCTGCGCGCCGCGCTGGCTCGCGGCATTACGCCGGGACCGCGCATCATTACCTCTTTGGTGCCGCTGACGGAGAAGAGCGGCGATCCGGAGAAGCTGCGCGAGCTGGTGCGTGAGCGCAAGGCGCAGGGAGCGGACTTCATCAAGATCTTCGCGTCGAAGTCGATCCGCGAGGGCGGCGACCAGACCATGACGGATGCTCAGTTGCAGGCTGCCTGCGGCGAGGCCAAGAAGCTTGGGATGCGCACGCTGATCCACGCCCATGCGGATTCGGCTGCGCGCGCTGCTTCGAACGCCGGTTGCACCTCCATCGAGCACGGCGCGTTCGTTACGGACGAGACCTTCCGCCTGATGGCCAAGAACGGTACGTACTTCGACCCGAACATCGGCCTGGTACTGCAGAACTACATCGCCAACAAAGAGAAGTACATGGGCATCGGTAACTACAACGACGAGGGCTTCGCCTTCATGGTGAAGGGTGAGGAGATCACGCTCGAGGGCTTCAAACGTGCGATCAAGATCCCCGGCCTCAAGATCGTCTATGGCACCGATGCGGTTGCCGGAGCCCACGGCCACAACGGCGAAGAGTACATCGCGCGCGTGACGAAGGGCGGCCAGGACCCGATGGCGGGCATGATCTCGATGACCTCGCTCTCGGCGACTTCGCTGGGACTGGGCAAGGAGATCGGCTCCATCGCGCCGGGGATGCAGGCCGACATCGTTGCGATGGAAGGCAATCCGCTGACCGATCCTACGGCTGTTCGTCGCGTAGTCTTCGTGATGAAGGGCGGCACGATCTTCAAGAACGTGGAGCCGACCTCGCACAAGTAGGCCGCTGTTTTGTTCCACCAAGGGGCTGAGAGATGCTCGGCCCCTTTGAGTTCTGCTAGGAGAGTTCATGTCCGATTCCCGTTCGATTGCTTCTGTAAAGGGTTCGCTGCTGCTGTTGCTGGCGATCCTTGTTCTGCCGGTCTTCGGCTATGCTGCCGACCACGGCGCGAAGCCCTGCACCACCGCTACTCCCGAGTGTACGGAGTGGGTCACGCTCGGCGGCGGACCGTCGCGGGCGATGATCTATCGCAGCTATCCACTGTCGGCGAAGAGCAGCACCATTCGCCGCGCGCTGATTATGGTTCACGGCACCAACCGCAACGCCGATCACTACTTCCGCACGGCGACGAGCGCGGCTTTTCTGGCGGGCGCTCTGGATGACACGATTGTGATCTCGCCGAGCTTTCTTTCGGCGGATCGCGGCTGCAACGACAAGCTGCAGCCGAACGAGGTGAGCTGGAGCTGCCGCGGCGATAGCTGGCGCTCGGGCGGTGTTTCGCTCAGCAACAAGGACCTGACCTCGTTCGACTTCATCGACGAGATTCTGCGCAAGCTGGCGGATAAGAAGATGTTCCCGAACCTGACCCAGGTCGTGATCGCGGGCCACTCGGCGGGTGGGCAGTTCGTTGCTCGTTATGAGATGGCGAACCGGGTTCACGACACGCTGGGGATTTCGATTTCGTACGTCGTCTCCAACCCTTCGAGCTATGCGTGGCCGGATGCGACGCGTGCGCTGCCGACGGGCGATGCTGCTCCCGAGGCGGCTGTGGCGGGATGGAAGTCCGAAGCTCCGCATACCGACTTCAGCTACGGCCCGTTTGATGCGACGAAGGACCCCAAGTACGATCTCTGGCCCTATGGTCTGGAGCAGCGCACCGAGGGGTACACGGTGAAGATGAGCGATGAGCAGTTGAAGAAGCAGCTTGTCTCGCGGCCGACAACCTATCTGCTGAGCCAGGTGGATACGTTGCCGCTGGGTGGCTTCGATAGCGGTGCTTCAGCGATGGCGCAGGGTGCGACGCGGCGGGCTCGGGGTGAGGCGTATGTGAAGTACATCAACGAGAAGATGGGGGCGAAGGCCAACATTATGATTATCCCGGAGTGCGGGCACAACGATCGTTGCGTTTATACGACGGATTCCGCGTTGAACGTAATCTTTCCCAAGCCGTAAGTACTTTTTCTGCGGTCCTCTCGTTGGTCGGTTTGTTTCCGACCAGCGGGAGGACCATTACTTTTTGAGTTGGCGAGACAAGTGTGAAAGTCACGAAGTGACCGCCCTCCGCGCAGGAGGCCCGTCCGGCAAGGCAAGTTTGTGGCAGGGACAGGCCGGGCCTTCAGCCCTCATCTGTCGTCCCATACGGTTACCTAGGGCTTCGCCCTAGGCTGGTATAGAGCGCGCCTTCAGCGCTTTCTGGGGACCAAAGTGCACTCGAGAATTGCCTGGCATAATAACGCAGCCCCTGAAGACTCTTCAGGGGCTGCGTTATTATGCGTCGAGACTACCCGATGGGGTGCAGCGTGGTCTGGGTCAGGTAGGAGAGGTGTACTGCGTCGATATTGGAGGGAGCAGCCTTGCCGTCGGTCTTGAGGAAGAGAATGAGGGCCTTGATATCGTCGTCGCTCATGCCGGTGACCGGCGGCATCTTGCCCTTGCCGTTCTTGATCTGCGCCGTGATATCCGCATCGCTCAGGCGCTTGGTTACGCCGATCAGCGAGGGGAATACGGGGGGCATTCCGGCCAGGCTGGCCTGGTGGCACATGCTGCACTTGGAGGCGTAGAGGTCGGCTCCGTGATCTGTGGCGTCGTCACCGGCGGCTACGAGTTGAAGGTGTGGTCTTGCGGCGGACGAGACTGTCGGCTGCACGACTGCCTTCGTCAGAGCGGCGCTCAAAACCAGGAAGCTGAAGCACACTAAGGTAAGAACTCTCATGGATCCTTTCGATGCCAACCATCCTTGGCAGGTTTGGTCTATGGTGGTGCAATCTGTGATCGGAAACGGTCTCCGGACGGCGTTATCCGCAAACCGGATTGCGGAATCATTCTACCTTTTCCTTAGCTCCTCTGGCTTGCCGGAAGTTGATTGGCGATGGCGGTCGCGGAGCGCAGCGTAAGCGCAACAAAAGTAAGGGTTCCGTTGGTGCAGCCCGCCGAGGGCAGGGTCGGCGCGCCCACGACGTACAGATTTTCGTGGTCGTGGGTGCGGCCGAAGGAGTCGCAGACGCTGGTCGCGGGATCGGTGCCCATGCGGCAGCCGCCCGCGGGGTGGTCGAGATAGTCGCTCTCCGACGTGCGCAGGATCTTGCCGTTGTCGGCCTTGGCCAGACGGGCGAAGACCTCGTTCATGTGCTGCTTGGTTGCGGGCCAACGGGCCTCGGTGGCCTTGTCCATCTTGTGGATGATCTTGGGCATGGGGTCGCCCAGGCTGTTGCGGTGCGTGGGGTCGAGGGTCAGGGCGCTGTTTTCGTCGGGGTGGATGTCGAAGTAGCCACGCACGCGGGCGACGCTCTTCTTGTTGCGCGCGCGCCAGTCGGTCAGGACGTCTTCGCCCAGCAGAAACTCGCCGGAGTCGTTCTTCAGGCGTGGGCGCGGGCCGTTCGAGGGCCAGATGCGCAGGTCGTGCCGGACGTAGGGGCGGTCGGTGGGGCAGCGGAAGAACTCGCGCGAGATGAGACCGTACTGGGGGTTCATGCCGGGTGTCACGTCGCGCTCAATCTCGATGTAGGCCGTGATGAAGGCGTGGCCGGTGGAGTACTTGCCCACCTGGCCGGTCTTGTTGGCGAGGCCGTTGGGGAAGCGCGGCGAGGTGGAGAGCAGCAGCAGGTGCGGGCTCCACGTATAGCCGCCCGCCAGCACGAAGGTGCCTGCGCGGTACTGCACGGGGTCGTCGGGGTGGTCGCGGTGGACAGCCTCGGCGGAGGCGATGCGGTCGTTGCCCTCGTTGAGCGTGAGCTTGCGGACGAGGGTGTGGTCGTGGAGGGTGATCTTCTTGTTTGCGAGCAGGCGCTTGAAGGTGAAGTCGGGCGAGTACTTGGCTCCCGTGGGGCAGATGTCGCAGGTGCCGCAGCGGAGGCAGGCGTTGCGGCCGTCGTAGGGCACGGTGTTCTTGGACTGCGGGATGCCCTGGAAGAGGATGCCGCTCTGGTTGCCCCACTGCTTCATCTGTGCGATGTCGTGGCTGAGGATCATGCCGGGCATGGGGTAGGGCTGCGTCATCTTGTCGGCGGAGTAGAGGCTGGGGTCGCCCGAGACACCGAGGCGGCGCTCTGCCTCGCAGTAGTGGCGCTCGAGGTCGTCCCACTCCAGCGGCCAGTCGGTGTAGAGGCCGTACATTGATTTGAGGCGTAGGTCCTCTACCGAGAAGCGGTTGCACGCGCCGCCCCAGTGCAGGGCCTGTCCGCCGACGGCCATGCTGCGCGAGATCTGGCCCTCGGCGGCCTGGTCGGGGATGAAGTCCTCGTGCCAGGGGTTCTCGCCGTACTCCATCTGGCGCTGGCGATACTTCATGCGGTTCTCGAAGTCGAAGATGGAGCGTCCCGCCTCGACGACGGTGATGGACGCGTGCGGCCGCAGCTCGGTGAGCTTCTGGGCCAGCATGGCGGCGGAGACGCCACCGCCGATGATGCAGATATCGCTCTCGTACACAGGCATTTGCAAACTCTCCTCTGGTCTCTTGTGCGTTTAGGACACAGGTGCCGGGCGCTTGTCCGATCCGGCGAGGCCGCGGCAGTCCGACTCGCGTATGGCGGCGTTGTAGCAGAAGTCGACGCCGTCGCTGCTGCTGTAGAAGTAGCTCATCAGGTCGGCGGCTACGTGCTTGCCGTTGGGGCGGGGTGGGATCGCGGTTACGCCTGCCGCAGCCAATGCGGATTGGATGGCGGCGCGTTTTTCCTGCTTGCTGAGTGACGCGAAGCTACCGCTCTTTCCGGCGGCGGAGTCGAGCTGTTTGAGCTGCTCGGCATAGTGTGCGCCGGGGTTCGGGCCGAGCACGGTGGGCTTGGGAAAGCCGTAGCCGTAGCCCGCGTCGGCACCGGCGTGATAGCCGCTCAGCCACCGCTCGAAGGCGGCTGCGGTGGCGGCGATACGGCGGTCGCCGAGAGACTCCGGCAGAACGACGGCGGCGATGTCGTTCATGGTGGCGTTGCTGGGTGGAGTGTTGTGGGCGGGCGTCTGGGCGCGGCCCCACCTGGGCAGTAGCAGCAGGGCCAGGTTCGAGCTGAGTGACTTGAAGAAGGTTCTCCGTAGCATCATGGTGGTTTCCTCTACTTGTCTGCGGTGTTTTCGTCGAGCGCGAAGGCGACCAGTGTCGCTCCCGATCCGATGCCGGAGGCGATGACGACGTACTGTTTGCCCTCCTGACTGCGGTAGGTCATGGGCGTGCCGTGGGATGCGGAGGGCAGCGCGCCGCGCCACAGCTCCTTGCCGGTGGCTTCGTCGTAGGCGTGGAGCGCGCGGTCGCCGCCGCCGACGAAGACCAGTCCGGCCTTGGTCACGATGGTTCCGGCGGGCCCGGCGACGCCGAGCACCTCGGGTAGTTTGACGTTAGCCAGCGCGGGGTTCTGGCGCAGCTCGGGCCAGTCGCCGAAGGGGATCTGCCAACGAATGGTGCCCTGGTTCAGGTCGATGGCGGTGAGCTGGCCGTAGGGCGGCTTAGTGAGGGGAAGGCCGTTGTGGAAGGTGGCGTTGGTGCCTGCGAGATCGCCCGCCCAGTCGGCATCGACCTCGGAGGCGTGCGGGTTGGCCTGGGTCTTATCGGGCTGCTTGATGCGTGCGACGTGCGCCATGTTGGTGGTCTTGACGAAGAGCAGGCCGGACTCCGGATCGAACGCGCCGCCGCCCCAGTTTCCGCCGCCGAGCACGCCCGGCAGCATCAGGGTTCCCTTGTACGAAGGCGGCGTGAAGAGCGGGCCGGTGCGGAAGCTCTTCATCGCCTCGAGTGCCTCGGCCTTCAGCTCAGGAGTGGCGTCGAAGGCCAGGTCGGGTGTGACACCCTGAGGGCTGATGGCAGGGGGCTTCGAGGGGAAGGGCTGTGTGGGTGATGCGTGCTCGTTGGGGACATCGCTCGCGGGGACGGGGCGTTCCTCAATGGGCCAGACCGGCTTGCCGCTGACTCGGTCGAATACGAAGACGAAGCCTTCCTTGGTCGCTTGTGCTACGGCGTCCAGCTTGTGGCCGTTGGCTTTGATGGTGACCAGCGTGGGCGGCGAGGCGAGGTCGTAGTCCCACAGGCCGTGGTGGACGATCTGGTAGTGCCACTTCTTTATGCCGGTCGCGGCGTCGAGGCAGACCAGCGACTCGCCGTAAAGGTTGTTGCCTGGGCGGTTGCCGCCGAAGAAGTCGTTACTCGGGGTGCTGACGGGCAGGTAGAGGAGGCCGCGCGCGGCGTCGAGCGTCATGGGTGCCCAGACGTTGGTGTGGCCGGTGAACTTCCAGGCGTCCTTGCCCCAGCTCTCGTTGCCGGGTTCGCCCGCCTGGGGGATGGTGTGGAAGCTCCAGAGCTGTCTGCCGGTGCGGGCGTCGAAGCCGCGCACGCCGCCCGGCGGGTCGTTGCGGTAGACCAGGCGGTCACCGACGCCGTTGCCGAGGATAACGATGTCCTTGTAGACGACCGGTGGCGAGGTCTCGGTGTAGTGCAGCTTGTTGATCGGCCAGACCAGACCTTCGCTGAGGTCGATCACTCCATCTTTGCCGAAGGTTGGGACGGGCTTGCCTGTGGCCGCGTCGAGGCAGATGAGGCGGTAGCGGCTGTTGATGAAGATGCGCAGCTTGCCGCCGTCGCGCCAGGCGGCGACGCCGCGATGTACCCAGCCGGTGCCGTTGGCGGGCTGGCCCAGCTCGTAGGCTTTGGGATCGTAGCTCCAGAGCAGCTCGCCGGTGGCGGCCTTGAGGGCCACGACCTTGCTGTAGGGCGTGCTCAGGTAGAGGACGCCGTCGATCATCAGCGGCGTGACCTCGAACATGCCGGGCTTCGAACCGAAGCGAGGCATCTCAGTCTCGCCGGTCTTCCATGTCCAGGCTACGTGCAGGCGCGAGACGTTCTGCTTGTTAATCGCGGTCAGCGTGGAGTACTTCATGCCGCCCTGGTCGCCGCCGTAGAAGGGCCAGTCGGTCTGCGCGGAAGCAGGGGATTGGCAGTTCGCAACAGACGCCATCGTGCTGAGTGCGACGGCGCAAAAACAAAAGGACCTCATCAACAATCGCATGGTAGGGATACCTTTCATCGACGGCCAGGGGCTGGATGACTGCGGAACTTTTTCAGAGTGAGTGTGCCCATCATATCGAACGAGTGCTCGATATGCGTATAGGATTTGCGCGGCAAAAAAATGCCCCCGCCGCTGGTGGGCGGCGAGGGCGGAGGGTGATCCGGACTTTGCTTAGAAGTCCAGACGCGCTCCCAGCATGACCCAGCGGCTGCTGGCCTGACGGTTGCTCGGCACCGAGGTGCTGGTGAGAACACCGAAGGTGCTGACCGTGCTGCCCAGCATGGGCAGGGTGGCGTTGCTGAAGGTTACGTTGTTGAACAGGTTGAAGGCATCGGCCGTGATCTTCAGGTTGAGCTGATTGTGGACAGCGACGACCTTGCCGATCGAGGCATCGGTGTTGACGAAGCGCATACCGCGCAGCGGGCTGCCATAACCATCGCGTCCCGAGCTGAGCTGTACGTAGCCGAAGCTGTTGTGGACAGCGGCGGGGTCGGCGAACATGTTGATTCCGCCGATGCCGCCGGAGGTTCCGATGCCGCCCGAGCCAGCGACGTTATAGTGAACCCCGGAGTGGATGGTGTTGACCGGAACCAGCGGCACCGCAGGCGTGTTGGCCGCCGAACGCTGACCGCCACCGAAGACCTGAGCGCCCTCCGTCACGTAGACCGGCAGGCCGCTGACCGCGGTGATGATGCCCGAGACGTACCATCCGCCGACGACCTTGTTGACCGGGCGCGGGAGCATGGAATAGGACTTGGGCAGGTTGTAGATGAAGAGCGCGTTGAAGGAGTTGCGACGATCGAACTTGGACGGGCCGTAGTCGATGTTGGGATCGAATGGCGTCGCCAGGTTGGTGGAGTCGTTGGCGGCTCCCTGATTGGTGTCGAGCGACTTGGAGAAGGTGTAGTTCACGTCGGCGGTCAGGTTCTTGCCCGCGCGGCGGAAGGTCGCGATGAAGGCGTTGTAGTTGGAGCGTCCGAGGTTGGTCGCAACCGCCAGATCGTTGACCTGCGTCTCATCGTAAGCCTGCAGGCCGGCGGCCTTGCGCAGGAAGTTGAGACCCAGGGCGCTTGCGCTGGTGGCGTTGAAGAGGCTCGAGACGTTGCCGTTCTGGAAGTTGGAGGACTGGGTTGCGGCCAGGTACGCGGTGGTCGAAGCGTAGCCGTGGCTGGCTCCGATACCGGGTAGCTGGTTCTCAAACCAGGGCTGGGTCGCGACAGACTTGCCTGCACGCAGCGAGTTGGCTACAGCATCGTAGGCCTGGGCGAAGGTCTGGGAGGAGCCGGTGTCCGCGAACATATAGGGGCTCGCGTTCAGCTCGACGTTGCTCTCCAGACGACGGCCGTAACGGCCGGTCCAGGCTACTTCGACTACAGCGCCGTGGCCGAGGTCACGCTGGATGGTGAAGTTCGCCGCGTAGATGCGGGGAGCCTTGTAGTAGGGGTCGATGCCGGAGGAGACCAGCTCGCTGAACCCATCCGCCGGAACGTAGGGGCTGGGGAGCTTCTGGGGGTACTGCGGCAGGGGAATGGAACCGTCCACGCCGATGCGGAAGTCGCTGAGCGCGGGGTCGGAGGAGGCGGCGTTGCAGCCGAGGCCAGGGGCTCCGGAAGCGTTGCAGCTCTGGAGGCCGGTGGAGACGGTGGAGCTGGGACCAGCGGTGAGACCGGGGTTGACCACGCCCAGCTCGCCGTTCAGGCGGTCGTAGTAGAGACCGAAGCCGCCACGGACGACAGTCTTCGATGCGCCGAAGACCTTACCCATCAGGCCGTCCTGGAAGGACGGGTTCCAGGCCAGCGCCACGCGGGGAGCCCAGTTGTCGTAGTTGGTGTTGTAGACGCTGCTGCGGCCCGAGTTGGCGACCGGGAGGAAGGCGAGCAGCGGGTTGTAGATGGTGCCGAGGGCAGCCGATGCGGCCTTCTGGTGCAGGTAGTCCTTGGCGGAGATGATCTTCTGCGTGGCGGCATCGACCAGCAGGGACTCTTCGCGGTTGGAGAAGTTGTACGGCGTCTGCCAGCTATACGAGAGGCCATAGGTGAATGTCAGCGAAGGCAACATTCTCCAGGTGTCCTGTACGTAGAACGAGTAGTAGTAGCCGAGCGCGTTCATGATGAGCGGGGTGCCGATGGACTGCGCGGTGCCGCTGCCGTCGCGGACGACGAAGGCGTTGTTGTCGTTCATCAGGCCCAGGGTGCTGGCGTAGAGGCTGTCCCAGGTGTTGAGGCTGCTGGAGGGAAGACAGTTGGCGGTGACGCTGGCAGAGCAGGGCTGAGGACGATCCGCTGCCGGAATCGACAGGTAGGACGAATCGGCCGTGGTGGTGGCGTTCAGCGAGTTGACGGCTCCGCCGACCTTGCCCGTGTGGACGTGGTAGAGGGTGAGACGCTGCCAGTTCATACCGAACTGGAGGATGTGGTTGTGCTTGCTCCAGACCATGTCGTCGACGAACTGCTGGGTCACGTCGTTGTTCTGCTGCGTGCGGACCGTGTTGCTCATCGTGATAGGAGCGGTGAAGATGTTCGGCGAGACGGCCACGAAGCCGTTGCCGGAGGCGGTGCCGGGGAGTGCTAGCTCCTGGGCGATCGTCGAAAGCTGCGGACGAAGCGCGCCGTTGCGGTTGCGAACGTCGCCGAGGCGGATGTTCTCGGTGAGGCTCGGGGTGAGCTGGCCGGTGGCGCCGAAGATGAAGGCGTTGGTCCAGTTGGGCAGCAGGTCGCTGTTGACGATGTTGTTCGGGTTGCGGATGTCGAGAACGATAGGCGCGGAGTTGTACGCGATGTCGCGCGAGTAGCTGAAGCTTCCGTTCAGGTGCCACTTGCTGTTCAGGTTGTGGTCCAGGCGGAACGTGCCGAAGTCGTCGGTGAGGGGCGACTTGGCGTTGCCGGTGAAGCCGGTGGTGTTCAGGCCGTCGGTGCCGGTGAGTCCGGGGTTGTTGCCCGCGGGCTCGGCCGCCATCATGGCCTTCATGGTGGGGCTGATGCCGATGCCGCGAGGATCGCAGGCCGCGGTGCCAAGCGTGCCGCAGGTCTTCGAGGTTTGCAGGTTGTACGCGTTGGTGGCGCCCGAGGCATCCTTGAACTGCAGCGTGCCGGCGGCCATCGAAGCCGTCGGGACGATGGCACTGACCTGGAAGGACTCGGGGTAGCGACGGGCCTCGTACTCAGCGAAGAAGAAGGTCTTGTCTTTCCAGATGGGGCCGCCGAGGTAGCCGCCGAAACGGTTGTCTTCGACGTGCGGCTTGGCCAGCTTCAGGTGGTTGTTGTCCCAGGTGTTGGCGTTGAACGCGCTGTTCTGAATGTAGGAGAACAGGCCGCCGTGGAACTTGTTGGAGCCGCTCTTGCCGATGAGGGTTACCTGTCCGCCAGCGCCCTTGTTGAAGGTCGAGTTCGAGTTGGAGACGCCGACGCGAAACTCATCGACGGCCTCTACCGAGACCATCAGGACCGGACGGGCGCCGTGGTCGGTGTCGGTGGTGGAGTTGGTCTGGTTGTCGGTGATGTCGATACCGTCGAAGGTGAAGGTGGTCTGGTCGTTGACCGCGCCGCCTACCGAGCCGCCGCTGTCGCCGCCGGTGGCGGGCGTGGTGCCGGGCTGGAGAAACGTCAGCTCCTGGGCCTGGCGGAGACGGGTAGGAAGCTGCGCGAGCGCTTCGGTGCCGATGACGTCACCGACGGTCGAGTCCGTGGTCTGCAACTGGATCTGGGCCGCGGAGCTGTTCACGTCGACGACCTGCGTGGAGGAGCCCATTACCAGGCTGAAGTTGATCGTGGAGTCCGTGTTGACCTGGACCTTGACGTCGGAGACGGTCGAGGTCGAGAAGCCCTCGGGCTTGACGGTGATGTTGTAGATGCCCGGCGCGATGGTGGGGAAGGTGTAGTGTCCCGCGGCGTTGGTCGTGGTGGTGAGCTTGGCGTTCGTATCCTTGTTGAGCAGCTCCACAGGGGCGTTGGGGACGATTGCGCCCGAGGGATCGAGCACCGTTCCCAGGATCGCACCTGAGGTAGCCGTCTGCGCCTTGAGCGACGCGGAGAAGCCGACGCTGAAGAGTGCGAACAGGACCAACCATAGTCGTAACGATTTCATGTAACCTCCAGAGTTTTACTTCGTGGCAGTTCGGAGACGCTTGCCGCCTGGGGGACATCCGAGCCTGCTCTTGGTATCGCTTTTTGAGCACACAATATCCCTGACGCTTCGACTGAAACGTTTGGAGGGGGGATTATGTCTGTCTAGCAGTGATGTAACAGAAATACGCTATAGGGGCGGGTTCTCTCTTTTGCGTATTTAGCAATTTATTGAGGATGAAACATTGTTTTCATATTCTTTCCCGCACATCTTCTCGCTGGCCAATGGACTGACCATATGATGGCCTTACTGAGGGAAGCAAAGTGCTTTTTCACCTGTTTTAGTGGGGATTTAAGGACTTCGCGAGCCGGGAAGGGTAGTGCGGCAATCGCTCGGCATGCGTCGATTTTCCAGAAGGGGAAGGTCTGGTGGGGATTCCTTGGAGATAGAGGCGGTAGGACCGATGTCTTAGAAGCGAGAGGTGGGCCGCCAGAGTTTCGCGCGGAGCATCCAGAACCGCGCGAAGTGCTTTGAGGCCACCTTTGTTTTTGCGGTGCGTATTCACGCGAAATACATATGCGCGGCGAAGTCAAGACGCGAGACGCAATTTCGCGGGTACTAAAGTGCGAATTTGCAAGGGGAACTGTAGATAACTACCAGATGGTAGATGCCGATTCGGGAATTGTCTGACAACTTGGACGTGTCGGTGTGCAGCCGAATCGCTCGCACGCAAGATCCGACGTACGACGACATCTCTTGGGGCGGTCGCGAAGGCTCGCGACGCATGCCCTTTTGCTAATTAGACGCGGTAGTTTCCCGGAGGTTTCATGCTTGCCCTGCAGCGGTTGATCTTTTCCTGCCTCTCCCTTTGCGTTCTTGGCGTGGCCTTGAGTGGATGCTCGGGTAACTCCAACTCCACCCCGACGCCAACCACCCCCACGCCGACGAACAATCCCTCTCCCACGGTCACTTCGCTCTCTCCGGCCAGCGTATCGGCTGGCGCGGCGGCCCAGACGCTGACGATTACCGGTACGGGCTTCGTCTCGACCTCCACGGTGACCTTTAAAGGGGCCTCCCACTCCGCGACTTATGTCAGCGCCACCTCGATAACGCTGTCGCTGACGACTGCGGATCAGGCCACGGCGGGAAGCTTTCCAGTAGTGGTGACCAATCCCACTCCGGGCGGCGGTGCCTCGAAGGCGGTGAATCTGGCGGTTAACAATCCGGCTCCGACGGTTACGTCGATCTCGCCCTCTACGGTCAGTGCCGGTTCGGGCGCTACCACGGTTACGGTTACCGGTACGGGGTTTGTGTCCGGGAGCACGGTTACCTTCGCCGGAGCGGCGGTTACGCCGACCATCGTGAGCGGCACCTCGTTGACGATTCCCCTGACTGCGGCGAATCTCGCGGCGGCCGGTACCTTCCCCATCGTGGTGACGAACCCGGCACCGGGCGGCGGAGCCTCCACGGCGATCAATCTCACGGTTACGGCGTCGATCTCGGGCCTGGTCTATAAGGGCGCGTCGGTCGGCAGCACGGTGACTGCCTATGCGGTGAATAGCGACGGCACCAACGGCTCTGCAATCGGCTCGGCCAAGACGGATGCGGACGGCAAGTTCACGATCGCTCTCTCGAGCACGCCGACGGGCGCGGTTCGCGTTACGGCGGCGGGCGGAAACTACGTCAGCGAGTTTGACGGGACCACGATCACCGGGACCAGCAACGTCTCCGCGATTCTGGACTCGATCGGCGGCAGCGTTACCGGACTGGTGATTACGCCTGCATCCGACTTCATCAACTCTTACACCGCCGGTCAGCTCTCCTCGAAGAAAACCACGAGCGAGGTGACCGCGCACTCGACCGCGGAGGCGCTGATCCGCTCCTACGTCGGCCTCAGCTCGAAGGCGGTCATCGAGAGCCTGGTGCCGGTCTTCGACAAGCCGAGCATCACCTCGAATCCGGATGGGTTCACGCTGGGCCTGTTCATCGGCGCGCTGGCAGCCCTGGGCCATACCGATGTGCCTAGCTCGCCCGATGACATTATCGCGGCGCTCTCGGCCGATATCAGCGATGGCGTCTTCGACGGCAAGGTCTTCGGGACTCCGATTCCGCTCTCCGGCGCGGCTGCCGGTGCGGCGGTTCGGATGAAGGCGGTGGCATTGGCCAGCACGGCACCGACGACGCTCTCGCCGACGGCGGGCACCTCGGATATGCTGCTGGCGCTGGGGATCTATATCTCCTCCGGCACGGCGATCAAGAACGCGGGTATCCTGCCCGGCGATGTGGTCAACCTCGAGTCGTCCTTCTTTACCGGCGTCACGTCGTGCACCTGCACCCCGGCTTCGTCGGGTCTGCTGGCCTCCAGCTCGGGAGCCATGACGACCTACTCGCTGGCGGGACGGCAGTACCTGATCGTGGCGGCTCGGCAGCAGGGAGTCGTTGTGATCGATATCACCGATCCGACGCTGAAGGCGCCGCCGATCAACGCGTGGCCGGTCGTCTCTTCGAAGACCTTCTCTGGCTCTGATGTGGGTGGTGTTATCGCGATCACCGGACTGGCTGGGCATCCGCAGGTACTGGCCTATGCCTACCAGAGCAAGACGATCGCGGTGCTCAACCTGAACACGCTGATTACCGGCAATCCGGCGACGGACAATCCGGTGGATATCACCACGTCCCTTACTCTGAAGGCGAGCAGCCCGGTCGGCTTCAGCGGGGGCTCGGCTTATATCGCGGGTGGTATTCCGGATACGGGTCGGCTCGGCGTGTGGCTGGATACGGCCGATGGGTATGGGTTGCTGCCGCTTACCGCGCTGGCGTCGGCTTCGACGACCTCGCCGGTGGCGCTCACGCTGCCGTTCACCGTCGATTCGACGCAGGAGATCGCCGAGAATATGGGCGGCGACGTCACGAACAGCCAACTGCTGGGAGGCAACTACCGCGGGATTTATCTGATGGAGCTGGCGAAGGGCAAGTCGTACTACATGTCCTCGTCCGCGGTCCAGACGGTGGCGACGCGCTTCTCCGGCGACTTGATTGACGGCAACTCCGTGGATAGTGCGCTGCGGGTTGGCATCCTCACGTCGGAAGATACGCCGGCGGCGACCTTCCTGAACCTGAAGACCGCGGTCGAGACGGATCCATCACCGGCCACTGCCGCTCTGGGGACTCTGGCTCCGGCAAGCGGTGGGCTCGTCCAGGTCGTTCTTGGCTCTGGCTATAGCCCGGTGCTCTCCGGATCGGCGGTCGATAAGAGCAGCCATCTGGTGCTCTTCATGGCCGGCTACTCGAATGACTTCGCGGTCGGCAAGCTGCAGGACCCGGCTTCGGTGGCTGCGGGTGCTACCTGGGAGGGTATGTCGGACTGGAGCTACTTCACCATCAACAATGCCAGTACGGCGCCGCTCTCGTCCTACGAGTATGCGACCGATCCGCACTCGGTGGGTGTGGTGGTGAATCAGACTACCGGAACGCCTTATGGATACCTCTTCGATGGCGCGAGCGATCGCGGAGTCGTCCAGATCGACATGACGAACTTCCTGGCACTGTCGCGCAAGGGTACGACGGGCGACGGAGCGCACCAGCCGGGAGTCGATCCCAGCACGGCCACAACCACGGTCGGGGGTAAGAGTGGGCTGGTTCTCCAGGAGTTCACTTGGACGAATCCGACCGCTCCCATCGCGGCGATCAAACACACGGTCACGCAGGAGGAGTTCCCCAACCAGCCGATGTTGAAGCCTCAACCGAAGTAAAGAACCCGGGTAACCCCCGGCTGCCTAATGACAGGCGGCCGGGGGTTCTCGTTTCTGGAGCACGTTTGGATTTGTAATTACTTTTAGTCACTTTACCTGCTGTCAGTGGTTTGCCTCGGGAGTCTTTGTATGACGCACAGGAGTATTGGGTTCGCTCTGAAGGTGTTCTCTGTCGTACTTTGTTTTTTCTGCCTCTGCTGGTCCGCGGCACGCGCGGAGACTGGTCCCGACAGAATCTGCGCGCGTCCGCAGGAGGGAGCAGTTGTCGAGGAGCCGCCCGTGGTTGCCAGCACCAACGGGGCGCTGGCGGTGACGCTCAAGTTCAGGAGCGTGACTGAACCCGGGGGAAATGTTCGGTACTGCTATGTCACGGAGGCGGGGCTGGAGTCGCCTACGCTGCGAGTCGCTCCGGGGGATCGGCTCTCGATCCACTTTCAGAATGAGCTGCCGCAGAAGGACGCGGTCGCCAGTATGCCGGGGATGGAGATGGGCGGCGACTGCCACGGCATGATGACGGAGTCCGCAACCAACCTGCACTTTCACGGCATGGCGCTGCCTCCGCAGTGCCATCAGGACGAGGCGATTCACACGCTCATCGCGCCGGGGCAGGCCTTCGATTACTCGATGCAGATTCCGGGGGGGAATCCGCCGGGGCTCTACTGGTATCACCCGCATCCGCATGGCTTCAGCACGGCTCAGGTGCAGGGAGGAGCGTCCGGCGCGATCATTGTCGAGGGGATTCAGGCGGTGATCCCCGAGCTGAAGACACTGCCGGAGCGCACCTTTGTGCTGCGCGATCAGTTGCTCACACCATCGCAGGTGGACAACCCCGATCCGCTGAAGCCTTCGTGGGATCTCTCGCTCAACTACGTGCCTGTCAAGTTTCCCAGGTACGTTCCTGCGACGATTCATGCGCGTCCGCATGAACGGCAGCTATGGCGGTTCGTCAACTCCGCGGCGAACACCATCATCCACCTGCAGGTGCTCTACGACCATGTTCCGCAGACGATGGAGGTCTATGCCGTCGATGGCGTGCCCATGGCTAAAGGGCCGGTCGCGCAGACCTCGATCTTTCTGCCGCCGGGCTCACGGTCGGAGTTCGTGGTGACGACTCCGGCGCTGGGTGAGACGGCGCAGCTTGTGACCCAGATGCACGATCCCGGACCGGCGGGAGACAGCGCCCCGGCACGGCCGATTGCGAATATCGTCGCGATGAAGATGAAGGAAGAGAAGGTTCGGGTGGTTGCGAACGCTAAGGTCGCCAGGCTGCCTGAGAGCCTGCTCGATCTGAAGCCGGTGAGGACCCGGAGCCTCTACTTCTCGCAGAACGGCAACGGTACGGAGGGCGGCGCGGGGGCGGCGACGAAGTTTTATCTCACGGTGGTTGGCCAGCCGATCAAGGAGTTCGATATGTCTGCCCCGCCGAACATCGTGGCGCGGCAGGGCACGGTGGAGGATTGGGTGCTGGCGAATATGACCCCGGAGGACCACATCTTTCATATCCATCAGGTGCACTTTCAGTTGCTCGAGGTAAACGGAACGCCGGTGGATGATCCGCTGGTGCGCGACACCATATTGGTGCCGCACCAGGTGGGCAGAACACCCATCTCGAACATCAAGGTGCGGATAGATTTTCGCGATCCGGGGATCGTCGGCACGTTTGTGTACCACTGCCATATTCTCGATCACGAGGATAAGGGCATGATGGGGATGATTCAGATACTGCCCGCAGAGGCAGGGTCAGATGTGCGGCAGTGACAGCATCAGGCGCATCAGCTCGGTCTGGCGGCGGGTGCCGGTCTTGGCCAGCACCCGCTTTACGTGAAAGCGCGCCGTGCCCAGGGTCAGGCCCAGCCGGTTGGCGATCTCGCGAATCTCCAGCCCCTGAAATAACGAGTCGGCGAAGCGTACCTCGGCTGGGGTCAACGAGTAGAGCGCCCGCAGGGTCTCGCCGCGTGACTGCGGCTGGCTGTTGGAGTCGCTGACGAAGATCAACGCCGCCAGATGGACGGAGCTGCCCCGTAGCGGAGAGGAGAACGGCGTCACCGTGACCCGCAGCGGGTTCTCGCCCGAGCGGCGCTCGAGTAGCATCGAGGTGCCGCTGGAGATGCCGATGTGCGAGCCCACGGCGACGACATCCGCGAGAAGCGCCTGCAGGCGGTGGTTCTGCTCCGGCTGGGCCGAGGAGAGGACGCCGTTGGTCAGGCAGAGCGGGTCGCCGGGGAGGACCAGCGCCTCGGCCTGACGGTTGGCCAGGATTACCTTGCCTTCGCGGTTGAGGCCGAAGACTGCGTGTTCGAAGGCGTCGAGCGCGGACTCCAGACCGAGCACGCTGGAGTGCATCTGCGTAAGCTGCACGTAAAGGAGCAGGGCGCGTTGCAGGTGAGGCAGCAGCATCTCGTAGACCTTCCCCTGCTGCTCCTGAAAAGGCCCTTGTGACTTGGGCCGCTGGCAACTGAGATAGGCGGAGGGAAGATCGCCGAGCGGCACCTTTAGGCCGAAGCTGTAGTGCACGTTGTGGGGCTTGAAGAAGTCGTTGTAGAACTCTGTCTTTTCCAGTTCGTTGTCGGACATGGCACGGTCGCCGTAGCGCACGGTCCCATCCGGATAGATGGCGTCGCAGCGATGGCCGAGAACGTTTACCGAGGCGTAGTAGTCCATGTACAGGTTGATGGCGGACTCGTCGGTGCGTGCGTACGAGATCAGGGGATCGTTGGGAAGCTGGCTGAAGAGGACGGTCATCTCGCCCTGCACTGCCTCGGCGATGCCCTCGAGGGCCAGGGGCCAGAGCGAGGGTTGCTGGACGGCAGCGTAGATGGTTTCAATCAAGGCAAGTAGCTGGGTGGTCGTGCCGGACGTGTTCTCTGGATTGGCTGCCATGCAGGACCTTCTTTAACTCGCACAGAATGAACAGCTTGGACCCGTAGATTATGGCTCCTGAGCATAGCAGGCGATTATCTTTCGTTCAATCAATTTCGGAGGGATTTTTTATGGGTTTTCCGGCGGGTTCGCAGCGGGGCAGGAAAATGGGATGCGTATATATGAATATTGTAATATTCCTGTATGTACGATCCCTTGAGGCGGTTCAAAGCGGATATCTTTCAGGCGCTGGCTCATCCTACGCGAATCGCCATCCTGGAGCTTCTTGGAGCGGGCGAGCTGTCGGCCGGGGCGTTGATCGAGAGGCTGGGGATGGAGCAGGCCACGGTCTCGCAGCACCTGGCCGTGCTGCGGGCCAAGCAACTGGTCTTGAACCGCAAGGTTGGTAACCAGGTGTTCTATTCCGTTCGCGATCCCATCCTCATTGAGGTTCTGAACCTGATGCGCGCCTACTTCCATACTCATCTTAAGGAAGCGTCGGGGATGCTGGATGAGATGGAGAAGCCGTTGGCGGGCGTTCGGTGAGTGGTGGGTGTTGGCCGCTGGTGCGGCGTGTTTTTCAACTGTAGGTGTACTCAGGAGGCGTAGTGAATTCTTTGCTCAAGTTGCTGGCCCAGGTGGCAAGGTCGTTCGGTATATCGAGCCCGTCGGATAACGCGCGCAAGTCGGCCTCGCCGCGGCAGAGGCCGCCGGTCGATAAGCAGTCCTGATAGGGCTTGCTGCCGGAGGATTAGATTTCTATTCGTAACTTAAAATAAACTTTGGGCTGGAGCGAATGCACGAACTGTCGTTGATCCATAGCACGAATCGCACCATGCAGCGGAGAGTCGCTTCGGTGCGCCCGCATGTCTACCAGGACGGCAATAGCGTCACCATGCAGTTTCAGATCGGCGAGATCCAGAGCGAGATGCTGATGAGCGATCCGAACTTTCTGGTGCTCTCCTATACCCGCAGCATGATGGCATTTATGCTCTTTCATCCGAGCCCGAAGCGCATCTTGATGATCGGGCTGGGCGGCGGCTCGATGCCGAAGTGGTGCTATCGTCATCTGCCCACGACGGACATCACGGTGATCGAGATCAACCCGATGGTGATCTCGGTGCGGGAGGAGTTTCATGTTCCGGCGGATGACGAGCGGTTTCGCGTAATCTGCGCGGATGGCGCGGATTATGTCGCTTCTACGGACGATGCTCCGGAGGTGCTGATCGTGGATGGGTTCGACCTGCATGGGCAGCCGCCTCAGCTTTGTTCGCAGGACTTCTACGAGGACTGTTACCGGGTGCTCTCGCCAGATGGTGTGATGGTGGTGAACCTGTGCAACCCCGGCCATCAGCAATCTATCAATCAGATTCGAAGAACCTTCGGCAGCCGTGTACTTGTGGTCGTTCCCGAAGATGGCGAGAACAAGGTCGTATTCGCGGCAAAGGATGGCTGCCCCTGGGTGGAAGATGAGCCCATCGGTGAGTTTGCGAAGCAGCTTCAGGCCGATGAGGCGCTTCTGCCCTCGCTGATTCAGAGCAGATGAGGCGGGTTTAATTTGTAACTACACTTGTTGCTTGATGAGATGAGATGCTGTTCAGCCATTGTTGCAGGAAGTCGAGCAGCTCATCGGGCGGCCGCAGCCAGAGCTGCGCGCTGGTCTCGCGAAACTCCGGACGGACGAGGATGCCGAGTCCGCGAGGGCGCAAAGCTTCGAAGGCATCTTCATCGGTGAGATCGTCGCCGAGATAGACGACGGGAGTCGTGAGATCCATGTCGCTCAAGAGGGTCGTCACGGCGTCGCCCTTGTTGGGGTGAGCGACGCGGAGTTCAAGGCCGCCTTCGAAGCCGAGAAGCTTGAGACTGGATTGCTCTGCAAAGGCGCTCAGGCCCTTGTACAGAGGCTCGCGTATATTCTCTATTTCAGCGTCGGCCATTCCACGCCAGTGAACCGCTAAACCGCCGGGTTTGATCTCGGTCCTCTCTGCATAGCCTTCAGCCGTCAGCCATGATTCGGCCTGCTTGAGTAGCTCGGTGGTTGCGGGGGCGATGGCGAGTTGGCGATAGGTGCCGTCGGCCAGGCGATGCTCCAGCCCGTGCGAGCCCCATATCTCGACGCTTTGCAAAGGTCCGAGCAAGGCCTCTACTTCAACGATGGGACGTCCTGTGACGATGACGACGCGCGATCTTCCGCAGCTCAGGATGCTGTTGAGAAGCGGCACCACCTGCGGGTAGGGATAGGCGAGATGGCGCTCAGTGCGGAAGGGGGCCAGGGTGCCGTCGTAGTCGAGGAGCAGCGATGAGGTGGGCGCGGCGGTGAGCTGCTCCATCAGAGCGGAGAGGACGGTTGCTTCGGATAGATGCTGCACGTTATCTTCTCCTCCGGCTCAGGACTCTGCCGACGCTCTTGTCCGCGACTGCGGTGCTCCTCTTGGCGTCGATGCGGATGTCGCACAGCTCGCCGATCAGGTTGGCCGCCCACCAGTAGATGTTGTGCTCCTTCACCCATCTCCTCATGCGCTTCATGCGGTCTACTACCTCTTTGATGTTCATGTCGAGGGCCTGTGCGAGCGCCTCGGCTGTCGCTTGAATGTCGTAGGGGTTCACGAGGATCGCGTCACGCAGCTCTCGCGCCGCGCCGGTGAACTGGCTGAGGATCAAGACGCCGCGGTCGTCGTAACGGGACGCGATGTACTCTTTTGCGACAAGGTTCATGCCGTCGTGCAGGGAGGTGACCATGCAGAGATGGGCGACGCGGTAGTAGCGGGTCACTTCCTTGTGGCTGTGCTGGCGGCTCTGGAGGATGATGGGCTTCCATTTGCCGCGCTTGAAGCGGAAGTTGATCCGCTCGGCCTCGGCCTCGACCTGCGCCTGGAAGTCGGCGTAGCGCTTGATGCGGCTGCGCGTGGGTGCGCCGATCTGGATAAAGGTGAACTTCTCCTGGTAGCGTGGGTAGCGCTCCAGAAAGAGTTCTACGGCCTGGAGGCGCTCGATGATGCCCTTGGTGTAATCCAGGCGGTCGACGCCCACGCCGAGGAAGCTGGCTTCGATGCCGAGTTCGGAGAGTAGCTGGCTGCGCTCTTCTTCGATGCTGGATGCGGTGTCGATGTCCTCTTCGGGGAACTCCACGCTGATGGGGAACGGGCGTACGCGGGACTCGTGATCCTTGCGGCTGACGGTGAAGTGCTCCCAGTCGATGCGGGCTTCGAGGACGCGGTCGACGGAGTGGAGGAAGTTGTTGCAGTGGGCCTGGACGTGGAAGCCGATGAGGTCCGCGCCCAGCAGACCGTCGAGCAGCTCGCGCTGCCAGGGGCAGATGCCGAAAGATTCGGGGTTGGGCCAGGGGATGTGCCAGAAGATCGCGATGCGCGCGTGCGGCAGGCGGTCTTTGAGCATACGGGGCAGCAGAGCGAAGTGGTAGTCCTGGATGAGGACGACGGGGTGCTCTTCGTCGCCGATCTCTTCGACCAGGGCGTCGGCGAACTTCGCGTTGACGGCGTTGTAGTGCTCCCAATCCGATGTGCGGAAGGTGGGGCGGGTGTGGGCGATGTGGCAGAGAGGCCAGAGGCCCTCGTTGGCAAAGCCGTTGTAGTATCCGTCCTCCTGCTCGGCGCTGAGCCAGACGCGGCGCAGGGTGTAGCGCGGGTCCTCGGGCGGAACCTGTAGGCGGTCGTGGCTGTCTACGGTCTCCACGTCCGCGTCGCCGCTGCCGTGGGCGACCCAGGTGCCGTTGCAGGCGCAGAGGATCGGCTCGATGGCGGTGACGAGGCCGCTGGCCGGGACGGTAACGGTGATCTCTTTGCCGCGACGATTGTGGATGTAGGGCTCGCGGTTCGAGACCACGTAGAGGTTGCTGCCGTCGAGCTTGCTGCGGACGTGATCGGCCAGGCGTTGCGCGGTCCAGAGGGACTCGTTGGCGTTGCGCAGGCGTGCCTCCATCTCGGCTGCGGCGCGTGCCTGCTGCATACTCTCGGCCAGCGGCGCGACCTCGCGCGCGAGAGGCAGCAGGAAGTCCAGGTCGGTTGCCGAGGGCTGGACTGCCTGACGGCCGGTGCGCAGTGCCTTCATCCATTGGGCTGCGCGTGCGATGGGGCCGGTGAGACTCCAGCGCAGGATCAGGATCGTGATAGCCACGATGACCAGCACCTGGATGGCGATGTGGTAGAAGACACGGCCCCAGATGCGGAAGATCTCGGTACGGATGTAGCCGGCCTCGTGCACTACGATGATGCCGCCGGCTACATTCTTGTCCACGTCATGCAACGGCGCGGCCAGCAGGTAGACACGCTTGAAGTGCAGCAGCATGAACCTGCTGACGATGCGGTTGTTTGCCACGGCATCCTTCAAGAGCTGTGGTGGTGGCGAGAGGCTGGAGTCCAGGCTGTGGGTTACGGCCAGGGGGGAGCCATCGTCGTCGTAGACACCGATGCCGAGGAGATGGTCTCGATTGGTGTACTGCCGGGCCATCTCCTCTACCTTGGCGCGGTTGCCGGTCTGCAGATATGACTCCGCGTTGCTGGCGAGGCTCTCGCCCAGGGTTCCGGCTTTGCGCTCGAGATCGTGGCGCAGTGCGTCCTTCTCGGCACCCACCTCGTACCAGGATGATCCAAGGGAGACGAGTGTGATCCCAATAATCATCGCTACAATCAACCGCAAACTCAAAATCCGCATAAGGCTGGCCCCAGGCTGCTTTTTTCTTATCCCGACTGCTTTCTCGTTCATCATAAGGATGAGGCCGGTACATGGTCGAAAATACGCAGGTCTCTATGAGATGCATTTGGTGCGATAGATGCGTTGCCTAAGAGCCGCTCAACTCATTTGAGTTTTGGAAATTTTGATACATGCGAGATTATCTTGATGATGAAAAAGGCGGTTGTCTTCGGTGCAAGCGGATTTGTGGGCTCGTATCTTCTGCGCGAGCTACTGGATAGCCCTGATTATGAAGAGGTAATCGCTGTTGTGCGCAGGGAGTTGCCGCTCAGCCATCCCAAGCTCAGGATGTGGATCGGTGACTATAACTCTTCGTCGGAGACACGAGAGAAATTTGTTTGCGATGAGGTTTTTATTGCGCTCGGCTCAACCACGAAACGGACTCCCGATAAACGGGAGTACTACCAGGTTGACCATGACTATCCGGTGCTGGCGGCCAGGCTTGCGAGAGAGGGTGGCGCGCACTCTGTCTTTCTGGTCTCGTCGGTTGGTGCTAACGCCGCTTCGAAGACTTTTTATATCAGGACTAAAGGCGAAACCGAGCGCGATATTCTTGCGCTGAACTTTGAGCATACGAGGATCTTTCGGCCGTCGATGATTATGGGGCACCGCAGCGAGAATCGCCCGCTGGAGCGAGTGGTGTTGAAGGTATGGCCGCTTATCGATCTCTTCCTGGTGGGGAATGTGGATCGCTATCGGGGGACGTCTGCGGAAGATATTGCACGAGCGATGAAGAACTCTGCGAAGGATGCTGCGGGCAGGTCCAAGATCTATTACTGGCGAGAGATGCGGGAGCTGCTGCAATGCTAATGCTGGCGAGCCCTTATCTGGCTTGTCTTTTGCTTGCCTGTGCTTTAGAGATGATCGCTCCGACCTCGCGCATGGTGGCGCGGAGCCATACGTGCGCGGCATCGGTGTTGACGCGGGGATGCCAGATCATTACGTAGCGGAAGCCCCCAACCTCGGGTGGCGCTTTGAGTGTCTTGATGGCGGGCGTTTGTGTCATCCCTTCCACAAACTTGCGAGGAACGGTGGCGATAAACTTCGTGCGCTCGACGCAACGTACTGCGGCCTCATGGTATGGCACCTGGATGGCAATCTGCCGCTTGTAACCCTGCGCCGCGAGATGCTTATCCGGAGCTACCTGGATGCCGCTTTGAATGTTGACGCTTATGTGCTCGGCCGCGATGTACTGCGCTATGGTGAGCGTCTTTTTGTAGGGGCTCTTCCCATCGACAACGCAGACAAACTCCTCGTCGTAGATGGTCTGGCTCTGCAGCGGTGATGGTACGTCCACGATGCTGGCGCTGAAGACCAGATCGACGCTGCCGTGGGTGAGGTCGTCGAAGAGACCCTTGTGCCACTGGACAAACTCAAAGCGTATTTTGGTCGCCGAAGGAAGAATGTTGCGGCAAAGGACGGGGGCAAGGATCGACGCGGCGCTATCCGTTGTGGCAATGCGGAAGCTGGCCTGCTCGGAGGAGGGATCGAAGTTGGAGCCGCTGAGGAGGCGGTCCAGTTTGGGGAGCATCCCTTCGAGTTCTTGTAGAAGACGCTGCCCTTGTGGGGTCAGCTCGTAGCCCGCAGATGTTCTTACAAAGAGATCGTCATGGAAGGTATCGCGCAGCCGCTGGAGCGCGCGGCTGACGGCTGGCTGACTAAGCAGAAGACGCTCCGCTGCGCGGGAGACGTTCCGCTCTTCCGCAAAGACTGCGAAGACGACGAGGAGGTTAAGATCGGCCTGGCGTAATTGCGTAAGACGCATAATCAATATTAGTACTATGCATTGGAATTATGACAGGGAACGGCGCATTCTTCATCCATGGACGGTTTCGGAGAGCAGCGAAGCCGACGTGAAAAGGAGAAGGTTATGGCTAAGATAGCAATCGTTACCGGAGCATCGCGCGGTATCGGCCGCAGCATCGCCAAGCGTTTGGCCGCGGATGGTTTCGCGGTGATCGTCAACTATGCAGGCAACAGCGCCTCGGCCCAGGAGACCGTGGACGAGATTCGCAAGGCTGATGGAGAGGCGCTCGCGATCAAGGCGGATGTGGGCGATGCCGCGGAGGTCAAGCAGCTCTTCGATAAGACGATAGAGACCTATGGCCGCGTAGACATTGTCGTCAACAATGCAGGCATTATGCCGCTTTCGCCGATAGCGAAGGGAGATGTGGAGGCGTTCGACAAGGTGATCGCGACCAACCTGCGCGGCACCTTCCTAATCTTCGCGCAGGCGGCGCAGCATGTGGCTGAGGGGGGACGCATCATTGCCTTCTCCAGCAGCGTGTTGGCGAAGTCCTTCCCGACTTATGGTCCGTACATCGCGTCGAAGGCCGGTGTTGAAGGGCTTGTTCCTGTGCTGGCGAATGAGCTGCGTGGCCGCAACATCACGGTGAATGCAATTGCGCCTGGACCGACGGGCACAGATCTGTTCCTCACCGGCAAGACGCCCGAGCAGATCGCACAGCTTGGCAAGCTGGCTCCGCTGGAGCGCCTGGGCCAGCCGGAGGATATTGCGAACGTCGTCTCGTTCCTCGCTGGGCCGGATGGCGGCTGGGTCAATGCCCAGATTCTGCGCGCCAACGGTGGCTTCGCCTAAACAGAGCGTCGCGCCAGGGTTTTGAAGAGGGCGCGGAGATGTGCCCTCTTCTTCGACTGAATTGAAACTCCACGAATAGGGGAACTTCCATGAAGCAAGTCATTGTGATTACCGGCGCTTCGAGCGGCTTCGGCGCGCTTGCAGCGCGAGAGCTGGCGAAGGCAGGGCATACGGTCTATGCGAGTATGCGGGCTACGGAGACGCGGAATGTACCGCAGGTTGAAGCAGCAAATAAGTTCGCGCAGGAGAACAACGTCGATCTGCGCACGGTAGAGCTGGATGTGGCATCGCAGGACTCCGTCGATGCGGCGATCCAACAGATCTTGAGTGAGGCCGGGCATCTGGATGTGGTCATCCATAACGCGGGCCACATGGTCTTCGGGCCTACGGAGGCGTTTACGACGGAGCAGTTGGCGGCGGCGTATGACGTCAACGTGTTGAGCACGCAGCGTGTCAATCGCGCGGCCCTGCCTGTGCTGCGCAAGCAGGGACAGGGGCTGGTGGTGTGGGTGGGCAGCACGAGCACGCGTGGCGGAACGCCGCCGTATCTTGCACCCTACTTCGCGGCGAAGGCCGGTATGGATGCGCTCGCCATCAGCTATGCGGGTGAGCTTGCGCGCTGGAACGTCGAGACCTCGATCATCGTTCCCGGTGCTTTTACTTCGGGCACGAATCACTTCGCCAATGCTGGTGCTCCTGCCGATAAGGCGCGGTTGGCCGAGTATGAGGCCGGACCTACGGCGACGTTGGCGGCGGAGATTATGAAGGGCTTCGAAGCCACGGCGGTGCCCGATGCCGACGTGCTGGATGTGGCCAAGGCCATCGTCGAGGTGGTGAATATGCCGTTCGGCACGCGACCGCTGCGCGTGCACATCGACCCGGCGGACGACGGCGCCGAGATCGTGAATGGAGTTGCAGATCGTGTTCGGAGTGAGTTGCTTAAGAACATGGGGCTTGCTGACCTTCTTAGGCCCTCGAAGGCAAAGTAAACAATAGTCCCCAGGGAAGTCGAGAGACTTGCCGGGGACTATTGTTTATGCAGCAATGGTTTTGTCAGATTTGTACTTGACGACTCAAGACGATCAACTTGGTGGAGAGGAGCTGGTGCAGCAGGTAATCGTGGGCTGTATTATCTGCTCTGATTATGCCTTCCACGGAACCTTCAACGTTCCGTCCGGGGCGAAGCGGAAGAATCGCTGCTGCCAGCCCAGCGCAAAGAGGGCTAGGTTCTGGTCGTAGTAGCGGGCGGGGCTTCCAAGCAGGCCTGTCGATGGAGAGATCGAGGCTGCGACCCTCTGCCGGAGCCGGCCAGTCAGGGCATACTCGCCGGAGTTGAATGCAAATGGAATGAGGGCGGCGGCGAAGGATGCAGGTCCCGAGGCGCTCAGGATGGCACTGTCGGCGGCGACCGATTCAGGCGGCAGGGGATGCGCCTTCATGTAGCTGAGCATGGGAGAGAAGGTCTTGAGCAATCGCTTGTTGCCCGGAGTGTCCTTGCCCGCAATGCCCGCCCACAGATAGACGCGGATGGCATCGTAGCTGCCGCGTGGTGTGCCTGTGGTGTTGCCTGGCCCGGCGATGGGAGAGCAGTTGGTGAGGTTGCACTGGACCCAGTCCATCGCAAAGCCGCCTGGGCTGGATTCTTCCAGCCAGAACGGCAGATTGCGCGCCATCTGTTTCCAGGGGCCGCGAGGGTCCACGTTGCCCGAGGCGTAGAGCAGCGGGAGAGGCAGGTAGCTGGGGTTCAGGACCCACGTATCGGCGGTGTGGAAGCCGGTCTTGCCGGGAAGAAGCACGGGGCCGAGCCGCGGTATCTCCACCACCTCTTCCTGGGCGATGCGGTGGAGCAGGCTGGCTCCCTTGGCGGCATAGTCCGGCCGCTGCCAGAGGGTTCCGGCCTGGATCAGGCTGTAGGCGATCCATAGGTCGGAGTCGGAGGCGGAGTTGGCGTCGAGTACGCCCCACTGGTCGTCGTTGTTTTTGCCCCAGCTCCACGCAGGAAGATTGCTGGAGATTCTCCCTCGGGCCAGGTTGTCTTCGGTCCATGTCAGGATCTTTTGAAACGCACGTGGATCATTGGCGACGAGCGAGAAGAACAGGGCATAGCTCTGGCCTTCGGAGGTAGTCATGGAACTGCGATCCGGATCGACCACACGGCCCTCCGGCGTGATGAAGCGCTCGGCGTAGCGGCTCCAGAAAGGCCACGAACTCTTTCCCCAGGCGGGCGGTGTCAGGACCCCGGCCAGCATGGCTAGGGATAACATCCATTGTGTCCTCATGCAGATTGCTCCAGATGCTCCAGGGGTTGGTGGACCTGTGCCCATGGGAGCAGGTGGCCGAGGATGTAAAAGTGGAAGAGGGCGGTATCGGTAGATGGCCGCGTGTCTACTACAGAGCCGTCGGTGCCGACGCGGAGTGTCGAGGCGTTTACGAGCGAGAGAGCGTTGTCCCGATGGTCCATATGCAGCTTGAGCTTGTTCCTGTCTCCGAAGTGTGGGTGTGCGGGCAGACGGGAATGGGGCCGGTCACGTCAGGTCGTCGGCAAGCGGTAGCAGGAGAGGTGGATGGCATTTTCACCTCTTTGTTTTCAGAGGGTTGACGCCGAATCCCGAGGTCCAATGTGCGTCAGGCGCATCTTGTTTTCTCTAACTGTGCCACATGTTAGCACGCCGGTTTGCCTGTAGCCGCAAGGCATACTGGATGAGGGCACGGCATCGCAGAATCTGAATCTTGCGGGTCTGTGTGGGCTAAAGGTACAATCGCAGATAAAATCCGTGGCGTCAGGTTCTGGTTCGAGAGTTGTTGTCTGGTGGGATAGCGATGAGGGAACCGGTGAAGGCTCCAGCTTTCCGCATCCTTGCTTCGAGAAAAAAGCGGTCGAGAGCAGGACAACTCATATGGATCTGGTGTACGACGAGACCGCATCACTTCAGGCTTGCGACGATCAACGGCTGTTCTTTCTGGCCGTGCATGAGGTGGATCACCCAATTCTGATTCTCGATCAGAACCGCGTGATCCAGTACGCCAACCGCGCCTTCTTCGAGCTCTTCCAATATGCTGCGGCGGAGGTCATCGGACAGTGTCCGTCGGACATCCTGGCGGGCCCGGATACAAATGCCGAGGTCTTGAAGCAACTGCGGCACAAGGCATGGGGGAGCGAGGGTTTCCACGACGAGGTGCTCTTCCGCGGCAAGGACGGACGCGGGATCTGGGTCGCGGTAAACGTCAAGCCGATCTGCGAGGAGAATGGGGTTGCCAGAAACCTAGTCGTTGCCCTTATGGATATTACGGAGACGATGCGCATCCATGAGCTTCAGCAACTGGTGCTCGAAGCCGTTGCCAGCGGTCGTCCCCTGGCTGAGATTGCCGACCTGATCTGCCGTCAGGTTGAAGTGATTGCGCCCGAAGTCGTTTCTTCGATGGTCGCGGTCGATGACGAGGGGCGGCTGCATCCGCTTGCTGGGCCCAGGCTGCCTGAGAGCTATTCGGCTGCGCTTGAAGGGCAGCCGATCGGTGAGACGGCCGGTTCGTGCGGCACTGCGGCCTTTCTGGGCATTCCTGTTTGCGTCACCGATATTGAGACGGACCCCTTGTGGGAGGAGTACAGATCACTGGTCGAGCCGATGGGGCTGCTTGCCTGTTGGTCCTTACCCATTCAGAGCCGCGATGGCCGTGTTGTCGGCACCTTTGCGTTTTACTACCAGGAGAAGAGAGCCCCCAGCGCGCTGCACAAGAAGCTGGTGTCGGCCTGTGTGCATCTCTGCATGTTGGCGATCGAGCGTGAGGAGGCCAAGCAGAAGATCGAGCAGCTCTCGCACTTCGACGCGCTGACGGGGCTGCCCAATCGCACAGCCTTCTATGAGATGGCAGTGGAGCTGGTGTCGCGGGTCGATGGCGAACAGATCACCTTTCTCGCAATCGATCTCAACCACTTCAACGACATCAACAACACGCTGGGATACTCGGTTGGCGATCGGATTCTGATAGAGGTTGCGTATCGTTTGCGGAAGCTGGCGCAGCCGCGAGGGATTATCAGCCGGACGGAGGGCGACTCCTTTATTCTTGCGATTCCGGGGGGCAGCGTCGCGAAGGCCGCGGCGCTCGCTGACAGCATCATCGAGCTGCTGAAGGTGCCCATTGAGCTGCAGGAGACCACGCTGCCGATCTCCGCGCGCGTCGGCATCAGCATCACGGAGACGGGCAATCCCGATCCTCGCGTCTATGCGGAGCAGGCGATCACGGCCACCTTTCGCGATGGTGCTTCCGACCAGGAGGCGTACCGGTTTTACAGCTCGGAGATGAACCAGATGGCGCAGGATCGCCTGCTCTTTGGAACGGCTCTACGGACCGCGATTGAAAAGGGCACGCTTCGCCTGCACTACCAGCCCCAGGTGCGGCTGGCGACCGGGGCGCTTACCGGCGTTGAGGCGCTCTTGCGCTGGAATGACGAACGGTTTGGAGAGATACCCCCGAAGAAATTTATTCCACTTGCTGAAGACGCGGGGCTGAGCGAAGACTTTGGGCAGTGGGCCTTGCAGGAGGCATGTCGCCAAATGGCCCAGTGGAGGGAGAGGGGGATTCCGATACCCACGGTCTCGGTTAATCTTTCACCGCTGCACTTCAGAAATCACTCGCTGCCCTGGTTTGTGGATGACCTGCTGCGGCGCTACAATCTGCCACCCCGGTGCCTCACGATTGAGATTACCGAGAACGACATGATGGCCCGGAATCCGCAGAGTCTCGAGAGTATCAAGGCGCTGCATGAGCTGGGCCTGTGGATGTCTGTGGATGACTTCGGCACTGGGTTCTCCAGCCTCTCGCGGCTGACGCAGTTTCCGATCAACGAGCTGAAGCTCGATAGCAGCTTTATCTGCGACCTGGAGAAGAATGAGAACGCGCGCGCCTTGGCTACGGCGGTCATTCGCATCGGCCAGAGTCTGAAGATGAACATTATCTCCGAGGGAGTGGAGACGGCGGGGCAGGCGCGGCTTCTGCTGGAGCTGGGATGCGATGTGGCGCAGGGATTCCTGTACGCCAGGCCGATGTCTGTCCACGAGTTGGAGCAGTGGATCGTTTCCAGAAAGCCTGTGGATCTGAGCGGGGATCAGAACGGCGAATCGCCGAAGGATGCGGTCACGCCGGAGAGCCTGTTATTGCATCCCTGATAGAGTCTGCCGTTCCGTAGAAGACGGCAGGACCATCGCCACTATCAAGCAGATGGTTCGGATATCAAGAACTAAGAGGGGCCGATGCGTTCCAGGATGACTTGCGGCGCTGAGGCATTGGCCGCGACGTTGGCCGCGCCAACCAGCAACACAAACGGCTGCAATCCGCCATGAGCCGCCTTCGCACGCTGGAGTGTCGGCATCATCAGGGAGGGAGTCAGCAGAAATGTCGTTGCGGCTTCTGTGCCAGCCGTATTCAATCCGCCCACGATCAAAACGTGTCCTGTGGAAGTGAGATTCGGCAGATAGGCGATGAGGCCGTAGGTGTGAGATGGGTCGGGAGTGCCGTAGATATCTTTCTCCCCTGACCGCGGGTGCATGTTCACTATGCCGGAGGGTTGATCCTTGCCGGCATGGAAGCTGAACCGAAGGGGCATGTGCGGCTGAAAGAGCTCGATCCAGGGATTAGCCTCAGTGGAGCCAATCAGAATGGCGTTGCTTGAGCGAAGGTCTTCCATGCGTAGATCCCGCGCGTAGCGGACCATCATGCGTGCCGGTACAACCTCATCCAACTGGGCCAGATGGGCGACAAAATCCAGGTCGACGACGCTGGTGTAGCGTCGCGCGCCCAGCTTGAGTATCTCGGGCGCACCCGGGTCCCCATCCGTTTTTATATTTGCGCGATAGCTTCCGTTGACATAGCTCGTAAGCGGCACAGGACGTTCGGTAAGCCGCTGCATGATGACCAGGCCATCGTCAGAAGGGACGATAAAGGTATCCCGATCGTTGCTGAAGAGCTGGGACCACAGAGTCGCGGATGCCGCCTCGGACGGAGAAGGAAAGGCACGCTTCAAGAAAGGCAGGGGCCGCAGAACTTTGTAACTTGCTCCTAACACCAGGCCGATGCAGAGAGAGAGAACCACCCCGTACTTGCGTAGCGTCGCCGTTCCTACGGCATACCAGCGTGTTGTGGGTATGGAGATAGAGGCATCACTGAGAGGGTTCAGGGGCCGCGGTTTCAGGCTCTCTTCGGAGTGCTGAGGCGATGTATTGAGCGTGGCATCCGCGCTACTGCCGAGCTGCGGTGTAATCCGATTGTCATGGGCAGGCTGCACCGCCACCGCTTGTGTGGAGAAGGACGGTGCATAACCACCGCGTGGAATCTCGAGCCGTAGAGGCTCGTCTTTGCCTTCGAGCGCGAAGTACTCATCAATGCGCTTACGCAGATTGCGCGCGTAGCTGCGAACGATGTTGTCGTCGTTCGCGTCGTAGCCCTCTGCTCTGCCGAAGACAAGGATGCCGATCTGCTGCTCTGTGATCTCGTCGGTGCGATCGCGGATATGACGATCGACTACATACAACAGAAAATCTGCGAGCAACCGCGAACGCCCCAGGCTGCCACTGGCCGCGATGCGCCGCGCCAGTTGCCAACGAGGATCGTCGGCATGTGCGTGAACATCGGATACACCTGTGTTGGACGAAGGTGTATCGAGTCCCGTAGCACTCTTCGGCAATGGCTCCAGGATTTGCATGGATTTCAAACTCACTTATTTGTTAGAGATGAGTCTAAAGCGCCTCTATGAACACTCTGTAAACCGAGGCTTGAGATGTCTCCGCACACCCTTTCGTACACGCGGTGAGAAGAGGGTGTGTTTGCTGATATCAAAGGAGATATTTCGCCCACAATGTGTGAATCCCTTTATCACAAGGATCACCCCTACCGGCGGGGTAGAGGCTCCCCAATACTCGGGGCAATCAGAGCAGCATGTGGGCAGTGCCCAGGGAATAGGAGTGGGCTTCCCGGCAGCTCTGACACTAAGGAGAAGTGATGAAAGTTCTGACGCAACCATTAACGAGTACGGAGACGCCTCCAGCGAAGAGGTTTGTCTGGCGTGCCGTTTTCTTTGCCAGCCTATTGTTGATCCTCGGCCTGGCGCAGTCGCCGAACTTGTTCGGGCAGGGAATTACAGGTTCGATCACCGGAGTTGTGACGGATGCCAGCGGAGCTGCCATTGGCGGCGCGGCTGTCACCATCCTGCAGGTGAGCACGAACGCAACCCGCACCGTGACGACCTCCAATGTCGGCTCCTACACGGTGACCCAACTGGCGCCCGGAACTTATAGCGTCAGGGTCGAGAAGCCCGGCTTCGAAGCCTTCAAGGAGAGCAACTTCACGCTCTCCATCGACCAGGTGGCAAAGATCGACGCCAAGCTCACCATCGGCTCGGACCAGCAGACGGTGACCGTGTCGGGCGATGAGCCGGTGATCCAGACGGAGACCTCGTCGGTGGGACTGGTGGTCGACAGCGCCACCATCCAGAACACACCTCTTAATGGACACGTCAGCATCCTCGGCCTCATCAACCTGGTGCCCGGTGTGCAGGACGTCGCCGCGCAGGACCAGGTTCCTGTTCGTGGCGTGACGCTTGCCTTCGGCACCAACCAGCGCAATTCGTACGGAGACGTCGGCTTTACCTTCGACGGTGTCGTCAACCAGGAGGTGGAACTGCAGCGTGGCGAGGGCGAAGTGCCGCCGCTCGATGCTCTGTCCGAGTTCAAGGTCATCACTCAGGGCGCTCCCGCGCAGTTTGGTCAGCCCAATCAGGTCATCATCGTAAGTGCCAGCGGCGGCAATGCGCTGCATGGAGAAGTGGCGGAGTTCAACCGTAGCCGGGGTACGGCTGCCAAGCAATGGTATCCCGGCCCCAGCTCTGCAGCACCTGTGCGTGCGCCGTATCAGCGCAATGAGTACAGCGGCAACCTCAGCGGACCGATCTATATTCCGCACTTCTACAACGGCAAGGACCGCACCTTCTTTTTTGCCAGCTACGAAGGTTTCCATCTCACCCAGTCCAACCCGGTCAACAGCACCCAGCCCACGGACGCCGAGCGTAACGGTGATTTCAGCTGCTTCCTGGCTGGTGGTAGCTGCGCAACGGCTGCGAACCCAAACACAGTGATCAAGAACCCTGCGACCGGACTGCCATTCCCTGGAAATAAGATCAATGTTCCCTTCAATCAAGTCGACGTTCAGTTGCAGAACCTGCTCATGCCCAAGTCGACCACGCAGACCGTGGGTGCCGTCAACACCTTTGAGCTGATTCCGCATACGACTGAAGTCACTCGCTTCAACCTGCGCGTTGATCACAAGATCAGTGATCGTGATCAGATTCGCGGAACGTGGCTCCGTGCCTTTTATGGCCCCTTCAAAGACGTAGCTCCGCAGGGCAGCGGCTCCAGCCTCGCCGGTGGCGTTGCGCGTGACGGAGAGCATAACTCCATCTTTGTCGTCGGCTGGACCCATACCTTCTCACCGACGCTGTTGCTGGACAGCTACGTCTCCTACCTGCACCTGCCGCTCTATCGCGACGCGCAGAACTACCAGACGGACTTCTCGTCGATCATTCCGGGCCTGGGCGCTCAGTTGCTCTCAGGTGCGCCGAGCATCAATATCACCAACA